>CAMASN010000046.1 GCA_945861025.1 Ferrithrix thermotolerans DSM 19514 | reverse complement strand
TCGTGGTCGCCAACCCAAACCCGTCGCGCTGGCGAGTCGACGCGAAGGTCACCAACCGAGCACGTGGCTGAGTCGTCTTCGGTGTCGGGCTGAGTGCGGCGCAGGAGCGCGCGAAGGCGCGCAAGTAGCTCGGCCAACGCAAACGGCTTAGGGAGATAGTCATCGGCGCCGGCATCGAGGCCAGCAACTCGATCAGCGGTTTCGGTGCGTGCGGTGAGCAACAAGATGGGCACGCGATTCTTCTCGCTACGCAAAACACGACAAGCAGTGAGGCCATCGACCACGGGCATCATCACATCGAGCAGCAAGACGTCGGCGGGCTCCGCTCGCATCGCCTCGAGCGCCTGCGCCCCATCGGTCACAGCCGTCACCGAGTAGCCCTCAAGCGTGAGCGCTCGAGACAATGATTCGCGAACGGCGCGCTCGTCCTCGGCGATGATGATGCGAACTGGTACCGGCATGTTCACGTTTGTACCCGATCAGCGTAAGAAAGTGGTGAGAACACGGCTGAGGAGAACACGGCCTAGGTCAGCTCGGCTGAATATTGGCGCGGATGGACTCAACCCAGTCGTCGGCTTCGCGCCAGCGCGCATCGGCATGCTCGCGACTGCTGTGGGCATGTTCGCCCGCTGCCGGGTACGAGCCGAGGAACTTCACCGCGCCTTGTTTCGAATGTAACGAGCGCATGACATCGGCCATGAGTTCGTCGGCGATATGGCCATCGGCATACAAAATGAAGCAATAGTCGCCGAGGCCGCCGCGCTTGGTGGGCCGACTGAGCAGATTCGACAGGTTGATGCGTCGTGCCGCGAACTCTTGCAGAATGCCGATGAGGCTTCCGGGCTGATCGGCGCGCTGGTACACCACAAGCGCAGTGCGATCGTGTCCGGTTGGCGACGGCACGAGCTGCTTACCGACGAGCACAAAACGAGTCTGGTTGGCTCCATGATCGGCAATGTCATCGGCAATCACCTCAAGGCCATAGAGCGCGGCCGCATTGCGTGGAGCGATTGCAGCCACACCAGCGGACGGGTTCGCCGACAACGTGCGCGCTGCTTCGGCTGTGCTGCTTGCTGGCGTAATCGAGGCATCGGGAAGATTGGTGCGCAAGTACTGGTGGCACTGAGCGGTAGCGACCGGGATGGAGAGCACCTCGGTGATATCGGTGAGCGCAGTGCCCGAGGCAGCCAGGAGGCAATGCTCAATATCGAGCACCACTTCGCGTTCGATGAGCAACTCGTAGTCGAAGGCCAAGGCGTCCTGAGTGAAGTTGACCGTGCCTTCGATCGAGTTCTCGATGGGCACGAAACCGAGATCGACATCACCGGCCTCAACAGCGTCGAGCACATCGGGAACGGTACGAAACGGCACGAGTTCGCCGTGGGCAAGATCGGCCTGCGTGCGCAGTGCCTGCTCGGTAAACGTGCCAAAGGGGCCCAAAAAACCCACCCGTACCCTGTTGCTCATCGGCTCAGGCTACGGCACCACGACGCTCAGGCACGGCCGAAATACCATGCCAGCACCAAGATTTCCCGCCCAGATTGGTGCTGGCTGTGGCAGCATACTTGCCGTGAATGAGGCCGATATTCGTCAGTTACTCGAAGGTGTGAGCACCGGAACGCTCAGCGCCGACGAAGCAGTGGCCACCTTGCGCCGCCTGCCCTTTGCCGATGTTGGCGACGCCTTGGTCGATCACCACCGTTCGCTGCGCCAGGGAATTCCCGAGGCCGTCTACGGACCCGGTAAGACCGTCGATCAGGTGACCCGCATCGTGGGCGAACTGCTGGCTCACAGCACCGACCCAGTTCTGCTCACCCGCGCCACAGCCGAACAGATTGGCGCTGCAGTAGCGGCTCACGGCCCAGCCACCGAACTCGGCAGCTCTGCCCTTTGGCGCCAGCCCGCTCCGTGGCGCACCGCGCGGGTATCGGTGCTTTCGGCTGGCACCGCTGACCATCACGTCGTAAACGAGTGCTTGATCACCCTCGCAGCGTTCGGATTCGCCCCTCGCCAACTCACCGATGTTGGCGTTGCCGGGCTGCACCGACTACTCGCCCACCTTGATGAGATCACGGCGGCCGAAGCAATCGTGGTCGTCGCAGGCATGGAGGGCGCACTCGCAAGCGTGATCGGCGGACTCAGTTCGGCCCCCATCGTGGCAGTGCCCACCAGTGTCGGATACGGCGCATCGCTTGAAGGCGTCACTGCGCTCTTGGCAATGCACGCGTCATGCGCCAGCGGCATCACCGTGGTCGGCATCGACAACGGGTTTGGCGCCGCCTGTGCCATTGCGAGGATGATGAAGAAATGACCACTGCCTGGTTCCACTGCTTTGCCGGAACTGCCGGAGACATGACTCTCGGATCGCTCATCGATGCGGGGGCCGATCCCATTGCGGTTGCCGAGATCATCGGGCGCTTAGGCATCGACGATTACGCGCTGATGTTCGAACCCGTTTTGCGCTGTGGACTGGCCGCTATACACGCCATCGTGGTGGTCAACGATCACTCGCACGAGCACGAGCACGAGCACGAGCACGAGCACGAGCACACACATGACCAAGGGAATCGCCCATACCGAGTGATTCGCGAGTTGCTGATCAACAGCGATCTGCCCGGTCGAGTTCGCGATCGCGCCCTCGCCACATTCGATGCGCTCGCCACAGTTGAGGGAGCGATACATCGCACGCCGATGCTCGATGTCGAGTTTCACGAAGTCGGCTCGGTCGATGCCATCGTCGACATCGTTGGCACGTGCGCAGCTCTCGAGGTACTCGGCATCGATCGCATCGTGTGTAGCCCCATTGCGGTAGGGCGTGGATCGGTGCACGCCGCCCATGGCGAACTGCCCAATCCGGCCCCTGCGGTCACCGGACTGCTCGCGCACCGCAATGCTCCAGCATTCGGCATCGACACTCGCAAAGAGATAGCCACTCCAACCGGCGTCGCCCTGATGACCGCGCTCGCCGAAGCGTTCGAACCAATGCCTGCTATGGCCGTGCGATCGGTTGGTTACGGCGCCGGTACAGCTGACACTCCTGGGCGACCCAATGTGGTGCAGGTTGTCATTGGCGACGAACACGCTCCAGTGGCCACCGGCAACAGCAACGCCGGGCAACCAGTGCGACTGCTCGAGGTCAACCTCGACGATGCCACCGGCGAGGTCATTGCCCACACCATCACAGCGCTACTCAACGCTGGTGCTCACGACGCGTGGGCCACGCCCATCGTGATGAAGAAGGGTCGGCCAGCGCACACTGTGCACGCCTTATGCGAGCCCGCCCTGAGCCAGGCCGTGGCCGCGGTGCTCATCAGCGAAACCGGATCACTCGGTGTGCGCGGCACAACGCTCGAACGCTGGCCCCAAGCGCGCGCCGAATCAGCGGTGGTCGTCCGAGGTCACACGATTCGCATCAAACGCGCTGCTGGTCGGGTGAAGGTCGAACACGACGACGCGGCTGCCGCTGCGCTTGCTCTGGGTCGTCCGCTTCGCGAAGTGCTCGCCGAGGCCGAAGCCCTCGGGCATCACCAAGAAGGCAACGCATGATCAAACCCATCATGTCGGTAGAAGAAATCGCTGAGTTTCCAGACGCAGTTTTCGCCGACGTGCGTTGGTACCTCGATGGTCGAAATGCGCACGACGAGTTCACTGCGGGTCATCTGCCGGGTGCCGTGTTCGTCGATCTCGAAACCAAGTTGGCAGCCCACGATCTGCCAGCCAGCGAAGGGCGCCATCCGTTCCCAACGCCGCAGGCATTCGCCGCTGCAATGAGCAGCTTGGGCATTAGCGACCGCAGCACGGTTATCGCCTACGACGACACCGGCGGCATGACTGCGGGCCGCCTCGTGGTGATGCTGCGCATGATCGGCCGCAATGCCGCTGTGCTCAACGGCGGTATCGGCGCCTGGAGCGGGCCACTCGTTACGGGCGCCGCGCCAGAGCCCACCCCCACGCGCTTCACTGAGACCCCGTGGCCCGCCGAACGCTTTGCCACAGCCGACGAAACCGCCGAGCTTGCGTGCTCTAATCGCGGGGTTGTGATCGACGCACGTTCGTACGAGCGCTTCACCGGCGAGGTCACTGCTATCGATCCGCGCCCCGGTCATGTACCCGGCGCCGTGAGCGCACCATTTGCCGCAGCTCTCGATCCGGTCACCAAATGCTTCCGCCCAGCGCACGAGTTGCACCAACACTTCTCAGCGCTTGGCGTGGCCGACGCTGCCGATGTGGTGGCCTACTGCGGCAGCGGAGTCTCGACGTGCGTGAACATCCTCGCCATCGAACACGCAGGTCTCGCACCCGCGCGGCTCTATGTCGCCAGCTTCAGCGGCTGGTCGAGCGACGCCGCCCGCACCGTAGAAACTGGCCCCGGCCGCTAGCGTCGCTCAGGCATGCCAACCTCTCGCGCCAATGACCCACTCGGCGACCTTCGCCGCGCTCGGCGTAAGAATCGAATGGCCGAACTCGACTGGTTCGAAGCCGCCTACCGCGTCTACCTCGTCGCCTTCGCCTTTGGCGGAAGCGCGCTGTGGCTCTCCGGATTCGTCAAAGACTCAAAGGTGGCCGACACCACCGTTGCCGAAATCCTTCGCAATGGCCCCGCCGTGTTGGGCATGTTTGCTGTCATTGCGTTTGCCGCCGGCATCCGCAGCGGCAGCCGAGGCGGCCCCTTGGCAATCGAAGACGCCGACGTTCGCCATGTGTTGCTGTCGCCCGTAGACCGTCGATACGCACTGCTCCGTCCCGCATCGCAGCGAGCGCGATCGGCAGCATTCTCGGGGCTCATCGTGGGCGCACTCGCCGGCCAACTTGCCGGACGCCGACTGCCCGGATCAGTGGCCTCATGGACCTTTACCGGTGCAGCCTTTGGGGCGGCGCTGTCGGTGCTCTTCATCGCCGCCGCACTCACGGCGCACGCGATGCGCGTGCCTCGGTGGCTGGCTTCGCTCATCGGTGCGGCCGGTATCGCATGGCAAGGCGCAGCCATCACGCAGCACATCGTCGGGCCAGCCAACCTCAATGGCAGTCTTGCGCTGTGGGGCATGCGCCAGCGCAGCATCGATCTCATCGCTCCCGCATCCACGCTCGCTCTGCTGGCCATCGGACTGCTCTTGCTGCGACGCACATCGCTCGACGCCCTCGTGCGACGCAGCGGTCTCGTGGCTCAACTTCACTTCGCCGTCACGATGCAAGATCTCCGCACGGTCATGTTGCTGCGACGCCAGCTCAGCCAAGAAAACACCCGCAGCAAGCCATGGGTGCGTTTGCGTCGCGACGGAACTGCGGGCGTCGTTTGGCGCCGCGGTTGGCACAGTCTGCTGCGCTTCCCCGTGTCGCGTCTCTTGCGCATGTCGATGATGGCAATCGGCGCCGCGGTGTGCCAGGTTGCAGCGTTCGATGGCACCACAGCGTTGTTTCTCGTGAGCGGCGGCCTGTTGTTCTTGCTTGGCATGGAAGCGCTTGAGCCGCTGTCGCAAGAGATCGATCAGCCCGATCGCATGTCCTCACTTCCGCACGAGCGGGGCGCGCTGTTGTTGCGTCACACCGCAGCCCCGTTGCTGGCCTTGCTGCCATTTGCCGCACTCGCTGTTGCCGCCGTGGCGGTGCTCAAGGGGTCTGACGCTGCAGCCCTAGCTGCTGTCTTGGTGCTCCCAACAATTTGGGCCGGAGCCGCTGGCGCCGCGGTCAGCATCGTCAAAGATGCGCCCGACATAACCAGCTCGGCGGTCGAGCAAACGATGATGCCGCCCGAGATGAGCGGCATGACCACAATCGTGCGCATGCTCTTGCCGCTCGTTGTCTCCGCCATCGGTAGCGCTGGTGTGCTGGCTGTGCGAGCGGCGCATCGCGGCGGCTCCTCCGAATTGGCCGCTGCCCTTCGCATGGCCGTTGCAGAGCTCATGCTGTGTGCCTTCATCGGTTGGTGGGTACGCCGCCGCGATGCATGGAAGATCAAGTTCAACGCCTTCATGGCCGAGGGCAAGCAAGCAAGCGCGCAACAGCGCGCCGCCCGTTCAGAGTTGACCAGGAGCTAACAGTGGCCTCGAACCAAACCAGTCGTCACCCAAAGCCGGCCAGCCGGCATCCGAAGCCAGCCTCGAAAGTGGCCGACCCAGAATCGAAGGCCGTCGCCAAGGTTGAGCGCATCACCACTGGCGCGCTCGCCGCCAACGAGCTCACCAAGGACTACGGCGACCGGCCCGCACTGGCTCCGCTCACGCTGCACATCCCCGAGGGCCAACGCGTTGCCGTGGTGGGCCACAACGGCAGCGGCAAGACAACCTTCATCCGCATGGCAGCTGGTCTGCTCGACCCCACCGGCGGCACCGTGCACATCATGGGTCACGCATCGGGCACACCGGCCGCACGCAGCGCGCTGGCCTATCTTTCGGACACACCTTCGTTCTACGACGACCTGTCGCTGTGGGAACACCTCGAGTTTGTTGCTCGTTTGCACGGTGTCGACGAATGGGATCAGGTGGCCGCCGATCTACTCGACCATCTCGGGCTCTACGACCGAGCCGACGATTTACCCAACACCTTCAGCCGCGGACTTCGCCAGAAGGCCGCCATAGCGTTGGCATTCGTTCGTCCATTCGAACTGCTGCTCGTAGATGAGCCCTTCGTTGGCCTCGATGCGGCTGGCAAGATCGCGCTGCTGGAACTTCTCGATCAGGCCGCTGCCGACGGCGCCAGCTTGGTGGTTGCCACCCACGAACTCACCTATGTCGAGCGGGTCAGCCGACTCATCGCGTTGCGTGATGGCGAGATCGTGCACGACGGCGCACCCACCGATGCCAACGTTGCCGAGCTCGTCGCGCCCAACTGACACCGGTAATCATTTTCGGCAGCTGTTATGTCGTTACGCCTTCGAGCAGTAAAGTCATGCCCATGTACGAGTACATCACCGTCAGCACATCGTCCTATGACCCAGCAGGCCTCGCCGCGAAACTCACCGAAAAGTCGAGCGAAGGCTGGGCCGTTGTGGCGATTGTTCCCACCGGTGGCGATGTCACCGCATTCTTGAGCCGTCCTGCCTCTGCTGCTGTCGAAGTAGCACCCGCCGAGGCCGTCGCCGAAACCGTCGTCGAGGCCGTCGTCGAAACCGCTGTTCCCGAGACACCGGCCGAGGCCGTCTCTGAGCCTGCAGGTTGGGCAGCTGTCGCCGAGCCCGAGACCGAGCCCGAGCCCGAAGTTGTCGTTCCAGCTGCAGTTGCTGGCGCAGTAGCCCCCGCAGTTCCAGCCGGTTGGTACGCCGATCCGGCTGGCCGCTTCGAGCTGCGCTACTGGGACGCCAACCAGTGGACCGAACACGTGTCACGCGCTGGGCAGCAATCCACTGATCCGCCAGTGGCCTGATCGGAACCGCCCATGCGGGCAACATCCATCGGCCATGCCGGCATCCTCATCGAAACCGAATACGGGTCGATCACCTGCGACCCATGGTTCGATCCAGCGTTCTTTGCCAGTTGGTTTGTCTTTCCGCGTAACGACCAGCTGTCTGCCGATCTGCTGAGCCGCATCGAGAACGCCGACTACCTCTACATCTCACATCTGCACGGCGATCACCTCGACGATTCGTGGCTCGCAACGCACATGAGCCGCGACACCACCGTGCTCATTCCCGGCTTCCCAACTCGCGAACTCGAGCGCCATATGCGCGCCCTTGGTTTCAACAACATCATCCGCACGGTCGATCGCGAGGAGCTGAACCTGGCCGGCATGACTGTGGTCATTCACGTTGAGACCTCGATCACCGACGGTCCTGGTGGCGACTCAACCCTCATGGTCAGCGATGGCCAGACGCGACTGTTCAATCAGAACGATTGCCGCACTACCGACCTCGATACGCTGCGTCAGCACGGCCCTGTCGATCTGCACTGGCTGCAATACAGCGGCGCCATCTGGTACCCAATGGTCTACGAAGAGACCCCCGAGCGCATGCGCGAACTCATCGATGCCAAGGTCGATAGCCAGTTCACTCGGTCGCTCAAATACGTCGATGAGATCAACGCCAAAGCAGTGGTTCCCAGCGCTGGGCCGCCATGCTTCCTCGACCCTGAACTGTTTCAGTTCAACATGATTACGGGTGACGAGTTCAGCATCTTCCCCGATCAGATGTCGTTTCTCAGCAGGCTCACCGCCGCAGGCCGCAACGGTTTGCTGGCAATTCCCGGCACCGAAATCGAGGTCACGCCGCAGGGTTGCACCGTGCAGCACCCAATCGCCGACGCCGATGTGCAGGCAATCTTCACCGAAAAGCGCGACTACCTCACCCGCTATCAAAGCGACTGGGCGCCGTGGCTCGAGCAGGCAAAAGCATCGTGGCATCCGCCAACCACGAACTTGTTGCAAACACTGAAGGCATGGTGGGAGCCGCTGTTGGCGATGGCCCCAACGCTGCGCTCAGCAGTTGGCGCCAACTGTCTGATGCGAATTGGCGACCTTGAGATCATCATCGACTTTCGTGCTGGCGAGATACGCGAATTCAACAACGAGCCCTATCGCTTTCGATTTGAGATTCAGCGCGAACTTGTCGAGACGGTAGTGGCCGATCGCGCTGTCGATTGGAGCAACGCACTGTTTTTGTCATGCCGGTTTCGGGCATGGCGCGATGGCGCCTTCAACGAATACCTCTACAACTTCTTCAAGAGCCTGTCGGTCGAGCGCATGCGAAGGGCCGAAGCCGAAGCCCGTCGCAAACTCGATCCACCCGATGGTTCCGAAGAAATCGAGCTTGGTGGCTATATCGTCGAGCGAGCCTGCCCGCATCGACAAGCCGACCTCAGCGTGTTCGGCGAAGTAGACGGTCAGACCTTGGTCTGCACCTTGCACGGTTGGCGTTTCGATCTCGAAAGCGGCGAATGCCTCACCGCTTCCGATCGTCGCTTGCGGGTGCGCCGCGCCGACCCGACAACCGGTAGCTGAAACGATACGTGCCCGGCGTGAGCCGATATTGAGCAAGCACATCAGGACCACAACTCGCTGTGCCCAAGCCGCGATGTGCGGAGTCTACGCAGACCACCAGATCTGAGTTTCGAACAAGTTCGCTGTCGTGTCGGGCCTGAAACAACTGTGCCGGCGTGTGTCGAGTTGCAGAGAAGTGCAATAGCGAATCGCCAACCGACTCGACGCGCACCACGCGCCCGCGCTTGTCGATGAACTCGAACCAACTGCAGTCGGTGCGCAGCCCAAACTCTTGCGGCACGAGATACGGCGATGAGTCGATGGGTTGCTGCCACACTTCGCGCATCGCGCTCGATTTACGGTCGGGATAGTTCTCGTGCGGCCCGCAACCGAACCAACGCACTTCGCTGAAACTGGCTGGCAGTTGGAACATCACGCCGACGCGGGGCAAGTCGGCAAGTTCGGCAGGCACCTGAACGGTGTGGTGATACGTGACCGATTGATCGTCGCCCACAACGCGCTCGACGCTGTGCTGCACCAACTCGTCGGCTGGGCGTGTGTGTACACCGGCCAGCATCCACGACCCGAGCGCTGGCCCAAGCCCGCGTATCTGCTTCGACAAATCAATGGTCAACTTAAAGCCGTCGTTATCTACCGGAGCGCGCCACAGGTTCAAGCTGACCGACTGAGTGAGCAAGCGCTCGACTGGTGTGAGCGGAGCGTCGATGTGACCCGAAGGCTTGGCCACTCGCGCCCTGCGGGCCCGATGCAACACCACTTGATCCCAACTCACAAGGTGGCCAGCGCCAATGCTCGCGCTCGCTCGACGCTGCAACCAACGCACTGACAACGCAATGTCGTGGTTACCGTCGGGCACCACGCACGGCAATGGCACGGTGATCGAACTGTGTGGAGCACACGCCCCAACCACGAGTTCGCCCTGCCGCACCAGTTGGCCGTCTACGTGCAGGCTCCACATCGCTCGCAACGCAGAGAGATCGCTAAACGACTGTCGGTTCGACACGGTGATGGCGGTCTTGCGCTTCGCCGCCGCGACGGTGACGGGGCGATAGACCCACGCAACTTCGCGCATCGCGGGATGCGGAATCATGTCGGCCGAGATAAGTCCGTCGGCCACAAAGTTGCTGTCGTTCGGCGTGTCGCCAAACAGGCCGCCATAGGCAAAGCGCTTGCTGCCATCGGGCAAGGTCTGAGTGAGCCCATGGTCTTTCCACTCCCACAAGAAGCCGCCCTGCAGACCTGGCGTGGTGGTGATGGCATCCCAGTAGTCGGCCAATGATCCGTTCGAGTTACCCATCGCATGGCTGTACTCGCACAAGATGAGCGGGCGATCGCCAAGGTTGTCGCGTCCGTACATCACGATTGCGTCGATTGGCGCATACATCGGGCAGACCACATCGGTAGCAAGTCGGCCACCGTCGCCCCATCCGGCATGAAACGAAGCGCCTTCGTAATGCAGCAAGCGCGATGAATCGTTGTGCCGAATCCATCCGGCTAACGCGTCGTGGTTCGCGCCATAACCGCTCTCGTTGCCCAACGACCACATGATGATCGAGGGATGGTTCACATCGCGCTCGACCATGCGCGAGCCACGAGCGAGCCACGTGGCGCGGTAACGATCGTCGTGGCACAACGAGGTGTTGTAGGCGTGACTCTCGATGTTGGCTTCGTCTACTACGTAGAGCCCGAGTTCGTCGCACAACTCAAGTAGGCGCGGATCATTGGGATAGTGCGACGTGCGAACCGAGTTGATGTTGTGCTGTTTCATCAGCACCAGGTCGGCGCGCATGTCGTCGTAGGTAACCGCTTTACCGCGCGTGGGGTGATGGTCGTGGCGGTTGGCTCCGAAGATCCACACCGGCTGACCATTCACGAGCAACTGACGATTGCTCACCTCAACATGGCGAAACCCAACCAGTTGTGCGTGTACTTCGCGAACCGATTGGTCGGGTCCCAGCAACTCGACAATCACGCGATATCGATTGGGGTGCTCGGCCGACCATGGCGCAACATCAGCAACCTCAAACGCAGCCGTGGCCCGATAGCCCTCGAAAATATAGGCGCGATAGAAACCGTGCGGCACCGTGGCGACAACAGGCTGACCAACGCGCTTGCCGCCCAGCGTCTCGAGCGTCGAGCGCACGGCCCAACCGCGCTCGGGCGTATCGGCAAACGAAATCGACGAGGTAACCGTGAGTTCGCCGACACCATCGGAGACACGCAAGTCGGCGTCACAGCGGATGTTGGCGAGGTGCGTGGCCGCGCGTGACTCGATAAACAACTCGCGATGAAGGCCGGCCATCCACCACTGATCTTGATCTTCTACGTAGCTCTGCGCGCTGTAGCGCATGACCACGATGGCCACTGTGTTGTCGCCCGGCACAACGAGATCGGTGATGTCGTATTCACTTGCGAGACGGCTATCGGTTCCGTATCCGCTGAACGAACCGTTGATGTAGACAGCGTGCACACTCTCGGCGCCACCGACGTGAAGCACGACGCGGCGATTGCGAGCCCAAATGGCCGGCACCTGCACCGTGCGCCGGTAGACACCGGTGGGATTGTGCTCGGGTAAACGGGGTGGCGGCCCGGCGAAGGGCATCTGCACGTTGGTGTAGTGCGGCAGGTCGCCAGTGTCTTGCAGAGTCCAGTTGCCCGGCACCGCAACCGACTGCCACGCATCGGTATTGAGCGCTGCGTTGGTTGCGGTGGACGGCACCGAGTCGGGCGTGTCGAACACGCGCAGCTTCCACGAACCATTGAGACTGCGCCACCACTTCGATGCGGCACGGTTGCCCGCGCGTGCACTGGCAATGTCGGCTTGAGCAACTGTTGGCACCCGCATCGACAAGCGGCCAATGGCCACCGTGTTCGGGTCTTGCCATGGCCGCAGCGGCCCGAGAACGTTCAACACGGGTGAGAGTCTGTCACCTGTGCGCTGAGCAATGTTGGCTCAGCTATGCACCCACACATGCATGCCCTTGGGCATGATGTTGTTGGCCCAGATGAAGTCCATAGCCGGAACGCTCACGCGCACGCAGCCGTGCGAGGCCGGATAATTAGGCACGCTGTTGGCACCATGCACGGCGATGCCCTTATTGAAATACTTCGGACGATAGATATCGCCAAGGTCGCCCTCCCACCAGCCGTCTTCGCGCTCTCGATCGACCTTCCACAGACCATCGGGCGTGAGCGACACACCGGTGACATTACGGGCACCTGGAGAATTCTTGTCGGGCTCGTCGTACGGCAAGCCGTTACCAGTAGACGTATTCATCACCCATTGGGTCACACCGTCGACAACTACGAACAACAATTGACGGGCCTTGTCGACTTCAATCAGCGTTCCGGTGTCGGCCGCTCCATGACCCTTGATTTCGAGAGCCACAATCGCTGCCGCCGTGACTTCATCGACAAAGCCTGTGGCTTCGATACCGCTGTACTTCTGGAACGCCATTACCGCTTGCTTGGTGGTGACGCCGTACTTGCCGTTGGCCTGAGCGTTCCAAAACCCGAGCTGCATCAAACGCAACTGGATCACGGCAGTATCGGGTCCATCGGCGTTGCCCACCGGAGCGATCGTGCCAGGGAAGGCACCCACTAAGATCTGGTTGGCAGGCAACGTGGTGGTGGTCGTGCTTGGCTCGGTTACGGGCACCGTCTCGGTGACCGGCACCGTCTCAGCAGGTGCATCGGTTGATGGGGGCGTCAGCGCGCCGGTAGCGAACGGTGCGAGGCGCACCGTGTCGCTTGGGGGTGCGCCAGCCTCGGAACGCGGCGACGAGCAAGCGCTCAGGGCCAGCGCGCCGACCACAGCGCCGAGGGCGATGAAGGCTTCAATTCTGGGGACTCTCGAGGACCAAGTCATGTGTTGAGAATTCGTGCTAGCGAACGTGCGTTGTTCGTGTCGGGGATGAGATTCGATGTCCAAGACTAACTCTGCGACGCAGTCCGCACGTGCACACTTCGTATGCATTCGCACAACTTTTCGACACGAGCACAAGAGGGTCGCATCGACACTGGGTCAGGCAACGTAGGCGGGCAGTTCGCACCAGATCGTGAGCGCGTATTTGACCCCCGACACCAACTGATTCGTTTGATGCGGATGGGTCACCAGCGACGGCCACGCGAGCACCGAACCCACTGGCATCGAACCGTTCGAGAACCCCTGCAGCGGAAACTCGAGGTCTGCGCCTTCGTAGTTGTCGTTGAGTTTGATCGAGGCTGACACCTGCGCCACATCGTGATGAATACGCAGGGTCTCTTGCTCGCCCAACGCGTAGCGAATGACGAACGCATCGCGCAGGCCGTAGTAATCGATGTATGGCCAGGCCTTCCTGAGCTGGGGCCACAGACGCATGCCAATGTCGGCTTGTACATGCTCGAACAGCCGCGGGCTCAGCACTGCCAGCGACACCTCGTGGCCGGGCACCGGATCGTCGGGTTGCGGCTCAAACGCGCCGACGGCCTCGGCCGCACGGATGATGGCTGAGCAGAATTGTGGGGTCCAGAAGGATCCGGCGTACAGGTCGGGACCCACGGCCCCGATGTCGGTGGAGTCGTCGATGGCATCGACATAGCCGAGCACCCGCTGCAGATCGTCGATATCGGTCATGGCACCGATCGTTGCAGATGCGGCGGCAGCACCCATGGTTCTCGCGGTAACGGCTGGACGTCGAAGCGGCGCAACAGTTCGCGAGCAGTCGGGCTCTCACCCTCATCGGAGAGACCGAGGCTGCTCGCCAGCATCGCGCGAACCTGCTGCGGCGAGATGCCCCGCTCAGCGAGCTGAGCCAACGTGACTGCGCCGTGCCGTTTTGCTAGCCGAACGCCGTCGGAGCCAAGGACCAACGGCACATGGCGATAGCGCGGCGTCGGAAGCCCCAGCAGACGTTGCAGCATCACCTGCCGCGGGGTTGACGACAACAAGTCGTCGCCGCGCACCACCTCGGCTACGTGCTGAGCGGCATCGTCGACAACAACCGCAAGGTTGTACGCAGCCACGCCATCGTTGCGCCGCAACACCACATCGTCGATCGCTGCGCGCACTGGGCCACGAATCTCGTCGATGATCTCAATCACTTGCTCGTCGGCCCTCAGCCGAAGCGCCGACGGTCGACCCTGTTGCACGAACTGCGCCCGCTGATCGGTGCTGAGCGTGCGGCACGTAGCCGGGTATAGGCCCTCGGGGGCCTCGAGTCCCTGAGGCGCGCTCGATGCCTCACGAATTTCGCGGCGGGTGCAAAAGCACTCGTAGGTTCGACCCTGCGCGGTGAGCTCGTCGATGGCTGCTGCATAGAGATGAAACCTGTCGCTTTGGCGCACGACCTCGCCATCGAAGTCGATTCCAAGGGCGGTCAGCGCCTCACACTGAGCCTGCTCGAACGCCACTGACGACGTGACCCGGTCGAGATCTTCCATCCGAACGATGAAATCGAGGCCCTGCGACCGTGCCGATAGCCACGCCACGAGTGCCGTGCGCAAGTTACCCAAGTGCAGGTCACCGGTTGGTGAAGGCGCAAACCGGCCCGCTGCGGTGGTCATCGAAGCAGTGTGCCAAGAATTGGTGGACTCTGGGAGCATAGTTCGGTATCTTTTACGCATTGCGGTCAATCACTCACATTGAGTAGGGAAATTGAAGACTTCGGCGGAAGACGATCTACAACTCCACACGGCACCGCCATCTCGCGTGTCGCAAGAGTCATTGGCCCAAGCAGCCAAGGTGCTGTTGCCGAGCAATCTGGCCATCATGCCCTCCTTTTTGTTGATGAGCCTGGTGTTTCAGAGCCAGATCTCGACCCGCCGCATCGCGTTTTGGTGCCTCATCGGCGTGGGCACCGAGTTACTCGCGCTGCTTGCGCTCGAGTGCTACCGGTTCGAACGCTCTCGCGGCGGCACCGGATTGCGGTCGTTGCCGCTCATTCGTTTGTCTACCGCTGTGGTCGGCGCGGCATGGGGAAGCTCACTGTTCGTGCCCAACTCGAACAACACCGAACTGCTGCTGTTCTTCGCGATGTTCGCCTTCGGTGCCAGCGCGTTCGCAATGTTGCTCACCATCTCGCGTACCGACCTGTTTTTGGCCTTCGAGTTTCCGCTGTTCCTCACCGGCACCATCGCGCTTGTGGTCACCAAGAACGATCATCTGATGAGCATCGGACTGATGGCCTTGGCCTATCTCATCTTCGCCACCACGATTCACCGCATTGCGAACCGCGGCGCCGTCGAGGCCATCCGCCTCGAGTGGCGCACCGAGAACCTCGTCTCCACATTGGCCAGCGAACACCAACTGTTGCTCAGCGTCAACAACGCCTACGCCGGCCTCAACGGGCAACTGGCTCATCAGGCCATGCACGATCCGCTCACCGGACTGTTCAACCGTCGCGGTGCCATCGATGCACTCGAGCGAGCACTTGCCGAAGCCAGCGACACGGCACCTGTTGGTTTGCTCTATATCGACCTCGATCGGTTCAAGCACATCAACGACTCAATCGGTCACCGTGGCGGCGATCAGTTCCTGATGGCCATCGCCGATCGACTCGAGCGAAGCATCGACTCAGGCGCGACAGCCGGACGTATCGGCGGCGACGAGTTCATCGTGGTACTCCCCAACTGCGACCTCGGCGCAAGCATGGCAGTTGCCGGACGCATTACGGCCACCCTCGCCCAGCCCATTCACGCCGAAGGCCGCGAGGTTCCATCGTCGGTCAGCGTCGGCCTCGCCATCGGACCTATTCACGGCGGCAGCGGCACCGACTTGTTGCGCTTCGCGAACGCAGCATTGCACCGAGCCAAGGGAGCCGGCCGAAACCGCGTCGAGATCTTCGACGGTTCGGTTCGAACCGAACTCGACAACCGCGTGAGCTCAGAGCAGGCGCTGCGCCGAGCACTCGACGAGGGCGACATCGTGCCGTTTTTCCAGCCCGAGATCGATGCAACCACCGGCGCCATTGTGGGTGCCGAACTCCTCGCTCGATGGCTGCGACGCGACGGCGTCGTGGTGCCAGCTGCCGACTTCTTGCAGTTAGCGGCCGATGCGGGTCTGCTCGAACGCATCACCGAGAGCGTGATGCAGCAAGCCCGTCCCATGATTCGTCGGCTCAGCACGTTGGGGCTACCCGACGGATTCCGCTTTCGGGTGAACCTGCCTCCACGTGCCACCGAGCGCTCGTGGCGAGACAACCCCCTCGACTCACTCATCAGTGGCGTCGATCCAACATTGATCACGGTCGATGTCACCGAGGCCGCCGTCATCGACGACCTCACCGCAGCAGCGGCCAACTTGGCATCGCTGCGTGTACGCGGCGTGCGCGTGTGTCTCGACGATTTCGCTCGCGGCGTGTCGTCGCTCAGCTTGTTACGTCGCCTGCCGCTCGATGAAGTGCGTATCGACCGCACCTCAATCGACACCCTGACCGCACATCCTCATGACCGTGCGATCGTGCGCTCAATCATCAGCCTGGTTCGCGAGATCGGCCTCACGGCTACAGCCGACGGCGTCGAAACCGGCGCCCAAGCCGACGTGCTCATTGCCCTGGGATGCATCCGCCATCAGGGCCACCTGTACTCGCGGGCGTTACCCGCAGCCGAGTTCGACGCGTTCCTCAGCGCGGCCATGGCCGACGATCTTGCTCAACGTGCGCTTGTGATGAGCCGTGCGGCCAGCGATCATGTGCAGTGGCCACCGAACGACCTTGGCTAGATCAGGAGCCTGTAATGACGCACCACCAACATGGCGCCGACGTCCAAAACGAACTGGCGCCCTTGGCGCGAGATCTTCGTCATGCAATCCCTGAGGTGATCAAAGCGTTCTCGGGTATTCACGCGGCCGTGTTTACCGAAGGCGCACTCGACACCAAGACCAAAGAACTCATTGCTTTGGCAATCGCAATCAGCGAGCGATGCGATGGTTGCATCGCGGCTCATGCTCGAGGTGCTGCGCGCCGAGGCGCCACCGAAGCCGAGGTCGCCGAAACCATTGGTGTCGCAATCTTGATGAACGGCGGCCCAGCCACGGTGTACGGACCACGCGCATTTGCCGCGTTCAAAGACTTCGTAGCCGACCCCAACGGCACCGGCGTAGATCAGTCGCTCGCGTAGATCAGTCGCTGGCGTAGATCGCCAACTTGGCGTAGATCAGCTTCGGCTACAGCCAGCCTGGGTGGCTGCAGAATCGGTCCACCAATCTGCGGCATCGCCCATTGGCTGGAAATCGCCACTGCGTAGGTCTTGGCGATACTCAACAGGCGCGGGTTCGTTGCGGGCGATGATCGTGAGCGCATCAAGGAAGCGGTCGATGTCTTCGGTGGTCGTCGACAATCCTGCACTTGCCCGAACCGCGCCTGGCACCGCGCGTCGATCGCCACTGAGCACATCGCTGCGGAACTGCGCAATGTCGGCTGGCGAGAGACCAAGGATGCGGGTGAGATACGGATGCGCACAGAAGCATCCGTGGCGAACACCAATTGCAAACTCGGCGCTCAGCCGCGCAGCAACAAGCGCGTGAGGCATGCCCTCAACCGTGAACGCCGCGGCGGCAAGTGTTTCGTGTTCAGCACTCGGGCCGAGCACGGTGACTCCAGCGATCTTGCGCAGGCCATCGCGTAACTGCGCCGACAGTTCGTTTTCGTGAGCGATGATCGCTGGCCACCCAATGCGAGACAGTTCGTCGACCGCCACACCAAGTGCCACAGCACCGATCACGTTTGGTGATCCGGCCTCTTCGCGCTCGGGGGGAGCCGTCCACACAACCTCGTCGAGATCGACCAATTCAACAGCGCCGCCACCTGCGAGAAACGGGTCGCCCGTCTCGAACGCAACGCGTGGACCGATGAGCACGCCAGCACCAAAGGGTGCGTACATCTTGTGGCCGCTAAACGACAAGAAGTCGGCGGTGGTTGGCATTGGACGATGCGGCGCCAGCTGCGCAGCATCAACTGCAACTTGAATGCCGCGCTCGTGGGCGGCTTCGATGATGGCGTCGATGGGCGGCACCCATCCGCTCACGTTTGATGCTCCGGTAATTGCCAACAGACGCGGCTTGGGCGACTGATCGAGGGCGGCGCACACATCGGCCACGCTGAAGGTGCCGTCGACCCCGCACTCGATATAGCGACACGTTGCAACACGCGCCCATGGCAACAGGTTGGCGTGGTGCTCGACAACCGAGGTCACGACAACGTCGTCACGCGTGAGGCGAAGTCGATACGCCAAGTGGTTGATGGCCTCGGTGGTGTTGCGGCACAGGATGGCTACGTCGTTGTCGCCGCGATTCGCAAACCGCATGATTGCTTCACGCGCATGCTCGTAGGCCTGCGTTGCGATCTGCGATTTGTACCCCGCACCGCGATGAACACTCGAATACCACGGCAAGAACTCGGTGACTCGATCGGCCACAGCCGGCAGCGCGCTAGTAGACGCAGCGCCATCAAGAGAGAGGTACCCACGCTCGACGCCATCGACGCATGGAACCATCAGGCCATCGCCAACAAGGTGCACCGGTTGCCACTGAGCAGTCATCACATTTCCTTTCGCGCCCGGTTCGCCCGGTGCAGCGAGAGTAGACGAATGGCCTATGCAACAATGCCGCAATGCGATTCTCGATCATCTACGAGGCTCAGACCGCAAGCCCCAGTCGCGAAGACGACCATCGCATGTTTCGCGAGATCATCGAGCAAGTTCGCCTCGCCGAAGAACTCGACTTCGACATCATCTGGGCCGTCGAGCACACCGCGCTCACCATGTACGCGCACATGAGCGCACCCGAGACATTCCTCGCATACGTCGCTGGCATCACCACCCGCATCGGCATTGGTCACGGCGTCATCTGTCTGCCGCCGAAAATGAACCACCCGGTGAAGGTGGCCGAGCGTTGCGCAATGCTCGACATCTTGTCGAACGGTCGTCTGCATGTGGGCTTCGGCAAGGGCGGCACCGAACAAGAGGCCGGAACGTTTGGTTACTCGAAGGCCGAGCTTGCGCCGATGATCGAAGAGGCCATGCGTCTCGTGCCGCGAATCTGGACCGAAGAGATCGTTGAGCATCACGGTGAGTTCATCGATCTGCCACCTCGGCCAATCCACCCCAAGCCGCTACAAGACCCACACCCACCGCTCTACATGGCCTGCACCCAGACCTCAACACTGGTCGATGCTGGTGGGCGCGGCATCGGCGCCTTGGTATTGGGATTCGGCGGGCCCGAGCAGGTGGCCGAGAAGAACCTCGTGTATCGCAGGGCATTCGCCAACCGCGACCCGGCCAATCAAGTAGGCAGCCGACCAACCGAACACCTCGCCGCGCTGTGCCCCGCCATCGTGCTCGACGACGGCCTCAAGGCTCGTCGAATCGGCATGCGCGGGCAGCGGTTCTTCATGGAGTCGATCTCGCATTGGGCGAGTGCCGGTGTGCTACCACTGCCCGCTCCCGACACGTGGCCCGACGATCTGCTCACCCAAACCGGCGATGGCACCAACGTGATCGAGACCGCGATTGGCTCAGAACGGTTCAGCGTCGACTTCGCCGATCCCAACATGGCGCTGCTCAATCCGAACCATGCATACGGAACCATCGACGACTGCATTGCCTATGTAGAGCGACTCATCGAGGCAGGTGCCGACGAGATTTTGTTCTTGATGCAGATGGGCACCGTGCCTCACTGGGCTCAGATGGAAACGATCCGCAAGATCGGCGAACACGTGATTCCGCATTTCCGAAACAACGTGTGAGTGGGCGAGAGCGAACGGCTCATAGCTCGCCGCGTTCGAGCCGATCCAAAATCTCCACAGCTCTACTGCGCACGGCACCAAGGTTGCTCAACGCACGCATCGCGGCGAGCGGGCGCGCCATGCGGTGATTCGACGCAAGCGTCTCGGCGTTGCGCGCAAGGAAATCCCAATAGAGCGTGGTGTACGGACACGCGTCGGGACCGACCCGCTGCTTCGGGTCGAAGCGGCATGTTCGGCACGAGTCACTCATCTTGTTGATGTAGGCCCCACCGGAGGCATACGGCTTGGTGGCCATCAAACCGCCATCGGCATACAGGGCCATTCCGATCACGTTGGGCAGCATCACCCACTCGGCTCCATCGACGAAGCTCCCTCGCATCCAGTCGGTCATCGCCAACGGGTCTACACCGGCCGTGAGAGCCAGGTTGCCGAGCACCATGAGTCGCTCGATGTGATGCGCGTAGCCGTGGTCGTGCACATGTCCGATCACGCTGGCGACGCAGGCCATCTCCGTTTCGGCCGCGCCAGTAAACGCTGGTGGCACGGGGCGCTTGGCGCCAAGCACATTCGCGCTCCGGTACTGAGGCATCCACAACCAATAAACACCCCAGACGTATTCACGCCAACCAATCACTTGGCGCACGAAGCCTTCGACGGAGTTAAGCGGCGCGACGCCGCGTCGATACGCAAGCTCGGCGGCCTGCACAATCTCACTCGGATGGAGCAGACCGATGTTCATCGATGACGACAGCACCGAGTGGGCCAGCTTCCACTCTGAGGCGAGCATCGCATCCTCATGCGGCCCGAACAACGCCAGGCCCCGCTCCACAAACTCACCGAGCCGAATCAGGGCCTGTGCACGAGTCACTGGCCACGTCCCATCAGGGTCGGCGCCGAAGGTGGTCGGCGCAAGTCGATCCAGCACGCCACGGTCGATGTCGTCGAGCTCGAACCGTTCGATCGACGGCCACGCGCGACCATCTCGCGGCGGCGGTTCTCGGTTCTCATGATCGAGGTTCCACTGACCGCCAGCAGGCACGCCGCCACCTCGGCCGTCGTCGTCAATCAGCACGCCAAGGCGTTGGCGTTGCCACCGGTAGAAGTCCTCCATGGTGAGCCGTTTACGATCGGCAGCCCACTCGGCGAACTCGTCGTAGTGACACAGGAACTGGTCGTTGCGCACCAACTCGACTCCCAGATTCTCGAGCATCGAGCGCGCATCCCAGCTCGTGGGCTCCATCGCTATGACGCTATGCGTGCCGAACTCGGCGACGTGTTCACGAAATCCCTGGGCAAGGTTCGCTGACCGGCGGAGATCTACCTCGAACCCTTCGGCGCGCAATTCGACAGCGAAGTGCCTCATTGCCGACAGCACCAAGTGGATGCGTTGACGATGCCATGTCCGAGAAGCGACGAGCGCGTCGCTCTCCACAAGCAACACCCTGCACTGTGCCGGCGTTCGCCCTGCGAGTGCTCCGCGCGAGCGATCTAATTGGTCGCCGAATACCCAAATGGTTGGACGTGAGGTTGCGGCCACGATGACGGCCGACTCAGGACGCGAACGCCGAGCTCGGCAGGTCGCCGGCTCCAGATTCGAGCGCATCGCATATCACCGTGGCAACGTGGTGGGGAGCGAGTCCCGCCGGCATCCGCGGCGCAATGCCAGTGAGCGGGTGCTCGGCCAAGCCGGTCTCGGTATGCGGCGGGCGGGCATCGAGGACACGAACATTGCGCCGACGTGCTTCACGTGCAAATGCCTGGTCAAACGAGCGCACGGCCGCCTTCGATGCCCCATACGCGGCCATCCCTGGCAGGTTCGTTTCGGCGATGACCCCTGAGATGTTGACCAGTGCCCCGCCCGTCTGCAGCATCGGCAGCGCTGCGCGAGCGAGCATGATCGGCACAAACGTGTTGGTCAAAAACAGCTCCTCCATGATGTCGATCGATAGCTCGTCGACCGGACCGAACGCCACCACGCCCACGGCGTTGATGACCACGTCGAGGCGTCCGCATTGGTCCAGGGCCGCACCCACCGCCGCAGCACATGCTTCGGGGGACCGTAAGTCAAGCGCAGCGCGCGCCCCAGGCAGGTCGAGCGCGCCAAGCCGATCAACGCTGCGCGATACGAGTGTGAGAACCGCGCCCCGGCGCGCCAACTCGGCACCGATGGCTCGGCCGAGTCCGCCTGTCGCTCCCGCAACGAGCACCGAAGACCCCGCCAGCGGATAGGTGGCGCTCATAGACGGTTGATCCTCACGATGAACAATGATTCTGGGAAGCGGGCAGGTCTCACCATCAGAGCCAAATATAGGCGCCCTGCTCTTTGTCCGGCCACTAGTGGGCGAGAGGGGACTTGAACCCCTACATCCTTTCGAATACTGGCACCTGAAGCCAGCGCGTCTACCGTTCCGCCACTCGCCCGAGCGCAGGTCAATACCGTAGCAACTTCGCTCACCGCCCCCAACCCTGCCGGTCAAGCCACGCGCAACGCGCACCGCGAGAGCGAAATCCCCACTACCCTTGCCATTTCAATGGGCTTGCAATCGTTTGAGCAGGGTGTAGAGCGTATGGTCGATGGTGTGTTCTCGCGTTCCCGAAAGGCCAGCATCCGCCCCATCGAGTTAGG
>CAMASN010000045.1 GCA_945861025.1 Ferrithrix thermotolerans DSM 19514 | reverse complement strand
CCAGAAAGCGCCCCAGGCGCAATCACCCAGGTGCTCATTGGTGACATGCGTGGCGCAAACGCTGGCTTCGTGATCACCGGTTCGGTGAGCGACCTGCGTGGTGCCACACAGGCATCAAACATCATCCCAGCCGTCGACGTCTTCATGGAAGACAGCGCCGTGTGTGATGTGTACGCAGATGCTGGCGATGGCAACGACCCACTCGGCGCCATCACAGCTGGCACCGGTCAGGCCCCATTTGACAACCAGGGCGCTTCGCTGCTGGCCGACGGTTCGCAGGAATTCTGCACCGTTGGACCTGATGGCGATGGCCGTGCAGCCGGTATGTTCACCCTTGACGCAGCCCTCAGTGTTGCCGGCCGGCCAATCACCGCCGTCGACGATTACGTAGGCCTGCTCACGCTGACCATCACAGGTAACTAATACACCTCGACACTGTGTCGAGAGCTAACGAATAACGCGATGGACCGGGGGCAACAGCCTCCGGTCCATCGTGATCTAGCAGGCAGTTTCGTCAAGAAACGGTCAAGCAATGCGGCCAAGCGAAAGCCGGCCGACGTTCTTTCGGTAGGGTCGCCAGTTCTAGCCAACAATCAACGTGATCCGTGCAGCAAATGGCGGGCCACACGTCATGCACACGTACTCAGGGTGGGGGAATACACGTGCTCAACACACGTAACAACCTAACCAAGACGAGAATTGCTGCCTCCGTCGCGCTCGTTTTCGCCACGCTCAGCATTGGCCTCACCAACCAGGCAGTCGCCAGCGCCGTGCCATTGCCTATCGCGGTTGTTCAACAACAAAGCGGCCACGCCACAGCGGTCAACTTCGATAATCACACCTCCCAAAACCTTGCTGCGGGTCTCACCGGCTACCCGGCCAACGTTGGCGATTCGGTCACGGTGAGCTTCGACGGCGTCACCAAAAACGATGGCAGCCCGGCGACTACCGACAACGTCGCCGGCGACGCTGGTTACCTAGCAACGTTTTGCGGTAACTACACCGACACCGGCGTTCCCAGCAGTGATCGCGCGCTCACCACCGCCGATATCAGCACCCTCGAGGGCATTACCGCCTACTGCGCAGCGTTTGTGCCTGCAACATCGGCTCCGGGCGCTTCGCCAACCGGGCCCACCATTTCGGCCAACCTCACGCTGAACCTGCAGGGCTACCAGCCTGCGGTTGCTGCAGTGCCCGACAGCGGAGTGCATGGCGTCGCCGGCGTGGGTGCAGTGGCCGGCGTGCCTGTAATTCCTTGCGTGCCAGCCACCGATGTGGAGGCCACCCTCTTTGCGCAATTCGTCGGCGCTTGTTCTATTTCTCCGGCCGTTCCAGCCATTGCGGCAGTCATCGCTGTCGATGCAGTCGCCGACACCTTCGTTGCTGGCTCACCCGCCGTTGCAGAGGTGCCCGGCACCAAATGCGTGGCCATCGACACCGTGATCCCTTGCCTCATCTTGGTCGCATCCGCAGATCAGTCGGTTGCGCTTGCTCTACCGGCAATCAATGTCGCTGCCGTGTCGGTGTTCGGTCGTATTGGCTTATATGACCCCGCAACCGGCGCAGGCGTTTGCAACCCCGCCAGCATCTCGGGGCCACCGAGCCCCTGCCCAGCAGTTCGCCTCTCTAGCACTGCAACGCCTTACCCATTCGTGGTTGGTGGCGCCGGGTTTCTTCCCAGTTCAAACAGTCCGGCCCTCGTCAGCGCTGTAAACGGAGGCGCCGATGTTCTGGTGGTCGGCGACAGTTACACCGCAGTGACCGAGAAAATCTGCGCCACAGCCGACAACAGCAACTGCCTCGCCGCTGTCTCCGACTTTGATCCCGCAAGCCCTGCTCAGGTAGATCTTGCTGGCAACATCGGCGGCGTTTTCACCATCTCAGACCTCGGCGGCGTCACTACCGGCGACAAATTCCTGCAGGTAACAGGCCAGTACTACCTCTACACCGGCGATGTTTGCCCGGCCGCCTTCACCATCTTTGCTACCGGAATCTGCTCAATCACCCAGACCCATTACGCCTCGATCAAGATCCTCACGGCTCCAACTCCCCCTGTGTTCTCGCCAAGCTCCGGTGCCCCCGGCGCCGTGGGCGGCATTACCGGCAGCGGATATGAGCCACGAGCAAACGCGGCCATCCAGCGCCGCGATGTCAACGGCAACGCCTTCGGCACACCAATGACCACCGCTGTCGATGGCGTTGGCAACCTCAACTTCGCATTCCCTGCTGGCGCGCTCGACTATCCAGTTGTCGACATCGTGCTCACCGTCATCGACGCCGCGTACGGCGCAGCCACATACACGTCGCCCGCAGTCGCATTCGACTCCGCCGCCGCGATTGCGTTCTGCTCGGCCACCGACGCATGTAACGCCGGCCAACTCATCACCACCGAAGTGCTGCCCGGCACCGTGCAGTTGTTCAGCGGCGATGCCGTGGTCGACATTGAGCCTGTCGACCTCAGCACCATCGATATCACCGATCCAGAGTCGTGGTATCCGCTCAGCCCACCTGGCCCGATGACCTCGGTGATCATCGGCGACATGCGCGGCGCGAATACAGGCTTTGTCGTTACCGGTTCGGTCGCCGACCTTCGTGGCGCCACGCAATCCTCGAACACCATCCCGGCTGCCGACGTGTTTGTTGCTGACGGAAGCATCGTCTGCGACATCTACGCAGAAGCTGGCGAAGGTAACGAACCACTCGGTGTGGTTTCGGTAGGCGTTACCGCCGATCCGCAAGCCGACATTTCTGGCGCGTCACCGCTCGCCGATGGTTCGCAAGAATTCTGCACCCTGCTGCCCGATGCCACTGGTAGGGCAGCTGGTATGTTCCAACTCGACGCAGCACTGCAAATTGCCGGCCGGCCCATCACCGCGGTCGATGATTACACCGGCATGCTCGTTGTTACCATCACCGGAAACTGATTTCAGCTCGATTACACCTTCATTAGTTTGACGAATGCCACGTTGCCTCGGGGGCCAGCGCCTTTGATACATCGTGCCTCAGCGAGGTCGTGACATACTTATGCACTTGATTCAGAACAAACTCTCCCTCGTGACCACTAGCCGCAGCGTGTTGTCGCGCATCATCGCAGCGCTCGCCTTGAGCGCCGCAATTGTTACCTTCAGCCCTGCGCACTCGGCGATTGCAGTCGACTCTGGCGGCGGTCTCAGCATTGCGCCAGTGTCGTCAGGCGATAACAACGGCGGCATCACCAACCGGTCTACCTTCTCGTACAAACTCGACCCCGGGGCCATACAAACTGACTCGGTCGTTGTCCAGAACCTCGCCGACGAAGACAAAACTGTCGTGCTCTACGTGGCCAACGCATTCACTGCGACCAGCGGCCTCATTGGCGTCAAGGCCAATGACCAAGCCAAGACCGGCCCTGTCGATTGGCTGAAGTTCACCACCAAGCTGCCAAACAACACTTTTGTCCTCAAGGGACTCAGCGCGCTGACCGTGCCGTTCACCATCACCATTCCACCAAACGCTCCCCCTGGCGACTACGCCTTTGGTATCGCAGTGGCGCCCGAAGCCATCGACCCAGCAGCAATACCTGGTGGCAACACGATTCAGATTCTGCAAGCCGCGGCCTCGCTCGTAGAACTGCGCGTCAGCGGACCATTGATTCCTATTGTTCGCGTCGGCGCGCTCACGGTGTCGTCCGAAGCCAAGTTGGTTCCCGGATTTGTCGACGGCTCCACCAAGGTCACTTTCGAGGTGGTCAACATTGGCAACCAACGCATCAACGCCGTGATCCAGTTGGTCGAGCGCAACCTGTTCGACACGGTCATCCACCGAGAGCCAGCCATCAAGCTGGGCAACGTGTTACCTGGGTCGCGCGTCAAGCTCACTCGTTCGTGGGATAACGATCCGTATATCAAGGGCTCTGTCAGCGTTGAGATCACCACTGGCACAGCCACCAGCGCTACTCGTTCGGTCAACTTCTGGAGCGTCTCGTGGCGCACATTTGTGGTTCCCTTGATGTTCATCGCAGCCATCTTCACGCTGCGTTGGCGGGTCCGTAAGCACCGCAGCGACCGCGACGCCGCCGAACTTGCCGCCCTCAAATCAGGCGCTACCGGTTCTGCCCGAGCTGAATCGGCCATCGGTCAACCGTGAAAACCTGGCTTCATTTGCTTGGGGTGACCGCCATTGTCACAATGACAGTCGGTGCTCAACCCGCGCAAGCAGCCGTGCCCCCGGCCGCTGACGGCCCGACGGCAACGGTGCTGTACGCCGACTGGTCGCTGGGCGAGAAGATGACCGTTCGTGGCTCTGATTGGCCCACTGGCAAGGTCAGCGTGCAAATCTGCGGCAACAACGCCGTGAACGGCACCGCCGACTGCGATGGCCCAGGCACTCGTAGCTTCGGCATCGGCAGTAACGGAGCTTTTGCCGGGCGTGTCGTGGTTGGCCCTCCTCCAGCACCATGCCCATGCGTGGTGTACGTGGCATCCAACTTTGCGGCGCAGGGCGTGACCATCCCCATCACAATCCAAGATCACCCGATTCAAGATGGTATTCCAGCCGTCGACCCCAACGCTGGCCTCACCACGCTGAGCCTCTCATCAAGTTTCGTGCGCGGCGACTGGTGGCGGGACGCCTTGGGCATTTCACCGACGCGCATCATGACCGTCACCATCACCAATACCGGCGGCCGCCCAAGTGGCGCCGGTGTGGTCGACTTCACGGTGGGCAAAGAAGCAAAACCAAACGGTTTTGCTGCCTCGATCAGTTTTGAATCGATCGACCCTGGCGAAAGCACCAGCGTGGCAGCCAAGTTCGCTGTCGACTCGTTCGCCTACGGCACCTACAACCTGCTCGCCAAAGTCACCTCGCCAGCGGCAGGCGGCGACATCACCGAGCAAACCTCAACCTTCCCGGGCTATCTGCTCGTAGGACTGATTGTGGTGGTGCTCATCGTCGACTTAGTGTGGATGGCTCGGGTGCGCAAGCGCCGCCAGATGTTCCTCGATGCCGAAGCCGACGCGGCCGAGGCCCAAGCGCGAATCGCCCAAGAATACGCCCGATCCGCTGCTTCGCTCGAAGCCGCCACAGCGCAGTGGGCCGCCCGCGAAGCCGACAACTCCGAAGCAATCGACTTGGCTGCCGCCGAAGCAGCCGAAGCGTTTATGGCCCTCATCGCCAGCGAGCATTCAGGGCCAGGCTCGGTGCAGACCGAGCCCCCCGCAGTCGATTATGGAGCCGACACCGACCACGTGTGGGCCCCACCTCCCCCCCTCGTCGACTAGCCCTTCTCTCGCGTCCGCTGCCCGGCCGCCGCACCCACTCCCGCCGACGCACCAACTGCCGCACCAACTGCCGCACCATCCATCCACTCCAAGGTTGCATGGGCGACGGCAGCCGCGCGACGTACGATTTGGGTGTGAATCGAATCGCAGTCATCATGGCCTTGACAGCTGAGGCCGCTCCGGTCATCGCCGAGCTTGGGGCAACCCCCGTTGCCAGCACATCGCCGTTGCCAATTCAATTTTTCGAGGCCACAAGATCGGGCTGCCACATCGTGGTGTCGGTCAATGGCCAGCACCCGCGCCACGGCGTCTGCTCGATCGGTACCGACGCAGCGTCGCTCAACACGTATGTGACGATCGATCGTTTCAAACCCGATCTCGTCATCTCCGCTGGCACCGCAGGCGCTTGGGCTCGCAACGGCAGCCAAATCGGTGATGTTTACGTCAGTGATGATCGATTTGTCTTCCACGATCGCCGTATCGCCCTCGACAGTTTCAGCGAGTACGGGGTCGGTTCATATCCGGCAGCCAAGGCGCGTCGACTCGCCGAAGCGCTTGGTTTGAAGACTGGAGTCGTGACCACCAGCAATTCACTCGACGAGAACGACGACGACCGTGCGATGATCGCCCGTTCACACGCATGCGTGAAAGACATGGAAGCCGCAGCCGTGGCGTATGTCGGCGAGATGATGGACACTCCAGTCATCGCGTTGAAGGCCATCACCGATCTCGTCGACCACGAGACACCCACCGCCGAACAGTTCACCGCAAACCTGGCCCTTGCCTCACGACTCGTGGGCGAGAAGTTGCTCGCCGTCATCGACTTCTGCGCCGCCCGTTCGTTAGCCGACCTCGCCTAGCGCTCACGCCGCCCGCTACCCATCCCGCCTCACCCTTGTTCGCTGATGGAGAATCGTTTTTGACGAAACTCGCGTCGATGGCAACCCTAAGGTTGCGCACATGAAAGTTGCGATTGGGACCGACACCAGCATTTGGTTTGATATCGATGGCCAAGGCCTGATTCCCGACGGCGACGCAATGCGACCCCGCCCAACCCTCGTGCTGATGCATGGCGGTCCCGGCGGCGACCACAACACGTTCAAGCCAGCGTTTGAGGCAATGACCGAAACATGCCAGGTGCTGTATTACGACCATCGAGGGCAGGGCCGCAGCGACTGGAGCACGCCCGACACATGGACCCTCGATCAGTGGGCCGATGATGCTGTGTCGCTGTGCGAGACACTTGGCATCGACAAGCCGTTCATCCTCGGACTGTCGTTCGGCGGATTCGTCGCTCAGCGTTTGGCGTCGCGTCACCCGGGTTTTGCCAGCGGCATCATCTTGAACAGCACCCGCTCGGATCACGACCGATCGGCGATGTTCGACATGTTCGAGCAGTTGGGCGGCGCTGAAGCTCGAGACGTGGCACTTGAGTTCTGGAATGCACCCGACGAAGCAACAATGGCCAAGATGGCTCGCCGCTACGTGAAGGTCTGCGGGCCGCTCTACACACAGAACAACGTGAACCCATTTGCGGGGCAACGCACTGTGCGCAACGACGATGTGCTCACCCATTTCAATCACCATGAAGGCGCTGCGCTCAACCTCTTGCCCGAGCTCGCCAAGGTGAATGACCCGGTGCTCGTCATGGCCGGCGACCTTGATCCGGTCACTCCGGTGGTCGATGCACGACGCATGGCCGCAGCGATGCCGCAACAGTTCGTTCGCTTCGAGAGCTTCGCCAGCTCCGGACACGGGATCTACCGTGACGAACCGGACAGGTATTTCGAGGTGCTCAAGTCGTTCATCAACGAGCACTGGTCAAGCTAGCCACACCGCAAAGCCCTGCTGAGCAGGGGATTTGTAGTGGGCACGACGGGGCTCGAACCCGGGACCTCCACCGTGTCATGGTGGCGCTCTAACCAACTGAGCTACGCGCCCGCAAGATGTGATTACCTGCCAACTGGCCGGATTACGTACTTACAGCGAGCAGAACTATATCAGCTGAATTACGGGACCTCCTGCCAACATTTGTGAGCTGATACGTTGGCCGATGACCCGGGTGCGCCGCAGCAACTCTTGTTTGCCGCCGTGTCCCTCAACAACCGTTTCGGCGGGATTGAACTGAGCTGAACAGATGTTGACAGCGTTCTTTGTGAGCTTCGGCGTGATCTTCGTTGCCGAACTCGGCGACAAGTCACAGTTGATGGCCTTGGCGTTCGCAACCCGCTTCAAGACCATGCCGGTGATGATCGGCATCACCCTCGCCACCGCCATTGTGCACGCCGTGTCGGTGTTCGTGGGCGCAGTTGTTGGCGCTGCGCTACCAACGCGAGCCATCACCATCATTGCTGCCTTCGCCTTCGTGGCATTTGGATTGTGGACCCTGCGCGGCGACAAGCTCACCAGCGACGACATTGAGCGCACCAACAGGCCGACGCGCAACACGATTCTCACGGTGGGCGGCGTGTTCTTTCTTGCCGAGCTTGGCGACAAAACGATGTTGGCCACCATCACCCTTGCTACCCACTACGGCGTCTTTGGCACCTGGCTCGGATCGACTGTGGGCATGGTGGTCGCCGACGGACTCGCCATCGTGGTCGGGCGTATGCTCGGCGCTCGCTTGCCCGAGCGAGGCGTGCGTATTGGCGCAGCCATTTCGTTCTTCGTGTTCGCCGCGATCATGCTCATCGAAAACCTGTGAGCCACCGAGCCGCACTCGCCACGAGCGCAACTAGTCCTTGAGGCGCAGCGATACGTCGTTGGCCATCAGTCGGCCCCGCCGGGTGAGCACCCATCGGTTGTCACGTAACTCGACAACACCGGGCAACGCATCGCCATCGAGCGCTTCAAACGGCACACCCTCACGCAGGCGTAACTGCAGCTGCAGCCCTTCGACACGGCGAGCCGCGGCATCGAGCTCTTCGCCGGCCGATTCGACCGACTCATCGGCGCTCACGAGATCGATGTACCGGTCAGGCGTGCGCACGTTCCAGAAACGGCGTCCAGCAATGTGCGAGTGGGCTGCACAGCCAAAGCCCTGATAGTCGCTCTGGTGCCAATACAGCAGGTTGTGGCGGCACTCGTGACCTGGCCGCGCCCAGTTGCTGACCTCGTAGTTCAACAAGCCAGCACCGGCCAACATGTCGTCGGCCATTTCGTACTTGTCGGCGAGATCGTCGTCGTCGGGATGACGCTCGGGCTGCGACGCCAACGGAGTACCCGCCTCAATAGTGAGCGCGTAGGCCGACACATGCGGCGGATCAAGCGCCAGTGCGCCCGTGAGCGTGCGCTCCCAATCGACAAGCCGTTCGCCAGCGCCGCCGTAAATGAGATCGAGATTGAAGGTGCCGATACCACTTGAGCGCACCGCATCGACGGCCCGGGTGACGTTGGCTGGTAGGTGCGTGCGACCCAGCGACACGAGCACTTCGGGCACCATCGACTGCACGCCGATGCTGATGCGGTTCACGCCAGCGTCGGCATATACGCGCATCATCTCTGGTGTGACATCGTCGGGATTGCACTCAACCGTGACCTCGGCTGTTGCGCTGCGAGGAATGGCTGCGATCACGCGAGCCAACTCTGCGGGAGGCACCAGCGTTGGCGTGCCACCGCCAACAAAAATAGTGTCGGACACAGGCATGCCGACGCGAATGTGGCGCTCTATATCGCTGAGCAGGGCCGCAAGGTACGCATCGATGAGATGGTGACGGTCGGTGAAGGTAGCAAACGCGCAATAGTCGCAACGCTTTGAGCAAAACGGGATGTGCACATACGCGCCAAACACGTCAGACATGAGTGTGGGCAACTGTGAGCAGAACGGACTCAGCCGCCGCCGGGATGCACAAGCAGATCCAGCGCATCAAGACGCTGGCCCACTTGGTCGACAGGCACATCGAGCATGGCCGCAATGGCGCGTGCGTCGTCGCCACGGATGGTGAGCACTTTGCCGTTGAAGTCCTGGCGCTGCACCTGGATCATGCGCATAAAACGCGACAACATCTCGAAGGGCTGTCCAGAAAGCTGCGACAACTTCACGAGGTCTACCGGCAACTTGCGCCCGGCAATGCCTTCGTCGACCTTTTCGTTGTCGACGCTTTGCTCGTCGCGAGGCAAGAGTTGCTCGACCGGCACGTTATAGAACGATGCCAAACGCTCGAGACGAGGCACCGAGATGGCCCGCTCGCCACGCTCGTAGGCGCCCAGCACGCTGGCTTTGAACTCGTCTTTCGAGGTGGCCTCGACATCTTGCAGACTCAGCCGCTTCTGGCGTCGAATGACACGCAGTCGTTCGCCGACCTTTCGACTGTACGGGGATGAGGAAATGTCATCATCATCAAACTCTCGCATCATCAACACCCTTCATCATCCGCTGACGTCCGCCGTGACGTGTTAACCGGAGTGTGATGATTCAACCACACTCCGAAGTAATTTGCAACAGTTTGTGGCCGGAATCGACGTTCGTTGCCAAAATTATCGCGGCTCGTGGCTCAACGATCACGCAGGGCGCTCAAGTTTGCGGCCGCTACCAATGCCGCCGTCTCGACCCGCAGGATCGATTTTCCGAGGCTCACATGGCTAGCGGTGATGCTCAGTTCATTGGCCGTCCATCCACCCTCGGGGCCAATGAGCACCGTGGTCGCAGCCAATGTGAGGGCGTCGCTGTTGGGTTCGGCGAGCGACACAGACCCGCCAAGCACCTGATCGGCACGCACCGGGCCCGACACCGTGGGCAGCCACACACGCCGACTCTGCATCGCCGCCTCGCGCGCAACTTTGACCAGCTTGGCGATGTTGCGCTCGGCCCGATCGGGCTCCCACCGCACAACGCTGCGCTCGGCGTGCAGCACAATCACGTGATCAACACCGATCTCGGTGAGCTTTTGCACAATCCACTCGGGTCGGTCGCCTTTGGGAAGCGCAAACCCAATAGTGATCTCAGGGAAGACGCGCTCGACGGTTTCGATCTCAGTAGCGGGCTCGAGCACATCGGCGCTCACGAAACGGCAGATCCGCCAGCGACCTTGGCCATCGCTGATCGAAACCGACTCGCCGGCCCTCAACCGAAGCACGCGCGCGAGATGGTGTTGATCGTCGGAGTTGAGCGTTGGGGTGAGGAGCGAATCGACAAACACGTGCGCAGTGGAACGGCGCAACAGTGGATTCACGAAAAGGCCGACTTGATGCGCGAGAAGATGCCCTTTTCTTGCGGTTCGACCATCTCGCCTCGACTCTCGGCGAACAGCCGCAGCAGTTCGGCTTCGTTGTCGTTCAGTTTGGTGGGTACCTGCACAGCGACACGCACGATGAGATCGCCTCGACCGCGCCCTTGTAAACGCGGAACTCCACGGCCGCGCAACACGAATTCGCGTCCGTGTTGGGTGCCTGCTGGAATCTCGAGCTCTTCATCACCATCAAGCGTGGGAAGCATCGAGCGCGTGCCCAGCGTGGCCTGCGCAATGGAAACAGGGAAGTCGGTGACCAGGTTGATCTCTTCGCGGCGGTAGCGATCGTGACGTGCCACGCGAATGTGCACGTACAAGTCCCCCTGGGCGCCGCCACGTGGGCCAGCGGCGCCGCGACCAGTGAGCCGCAAGGTGGATCCGGTATCGACACCAGCAGGCACGTCAACCTGATAGGTCTTGTCGGTGACGATGCGGCCGTCGCCGCTGCACGACTGACATGGCGTGACCACGATCTGGCCCACGCCGTTACACCGTGGGCACGGCCCGGTAGACATCACCTGGCCGAGCAGGCTTTGACGAATGCGCTGTACCTGACCTCGGCCGTTGCACTCGCTGCAGGTAACGGGTTGCGTACCCGAGCCAGCACCCGAACCACTGCAGTCGGTGCATGCCACTGCAGTGCGCAACGTGACGGCCACGTTGGCACCAAACACCGCTTCTTCAAACTTCAGATCGGCAACAACCTCGAGGTCTTGCCCACGCGGCGGGCCCGCTGGTCCGCCACGACCGCCACCGAAGGGCGAACCGCCGCCACCGAAGAATGCATCGAAGAGATCGCCAAGGCCGCCGCCGCCGCCGCCGAACCCATCGCCTGAACCGGCGGCGCTACCAGACTCGCCAAAGCGGTCGTAGCGCGCGCGGCTATCGGGATCGCTGAGCGTTTCGTAGGCCCGCGCCACCTCTTTGAACAACGCCTCCGATTCGGCATCGTCGGGGCGTGCATCGGGGTGCAGTTCGCGGGCCTTCTTGCGATAGGCCTTCTTCAGGTCTTCGGGCGTGGCGTTGCGAGAGACGCCAAGTAGTTCGTAAAAATCGGCCATTGTTTTCAGCCTTCTGCCAAACGCCGACCGAGGCGATCGCTCACGACGTCGACGGTTGCAAGTGCCTGCGGATAGTTCATGCGGGTTGGGCCAAGCACGCCCACGGTGCCGAGGCGTTCGCCTTCGACAATCACCGACTTCACCACAACCGAGCACGACACAAGTGGCTCAAGGCCATGCTCGGCGCCAATGGCCACCGACAGGCCGCGGTCGATGACATCGCGCACCAACGACACAACCACGTATTGCTGTTCGAGCGTGGTGAGCACCGAGCGCACGACATCGACGGCGTCGAACGAGTTCGCTACCGAGGCTGCGCCGCCAACGAATACCGGATTCTCATCGCCAGCACTACGCAGCGCAGCGAGTGCCTTGTTGCAGAGATTGTCGACATCGACATCGCCCGAAGAAAGGTTGAGCACAGCGGAGCCGAGCGTGTTGCCAATCATCGCTACCCGCAAATGGGCAGTGGCATGAGCCAGACGGATCTCGGTTGAATCGCTGTCGAGCTCGATCGTTTGATTCTCGACCTGACCGTTCGAGAGTACTGCCACCACCATTGCAATGTGCGACGACAGACCAACCACTTGCACCGAGCGCACCACGGCGGCCTGAGCGCTGGGGCCAACCACAACGGCCGCATAGTGAGTGAGATCGGCGAGCAGGTTGCTGGTGTGCGACAGCAGTTCTTCGAGGCGACCATGAGCACGATCGAAGAAGTTGCCAACCTGTTGGGCCGCCAATGCATCGAGCGTGCCGTTCGGCGCGAGGCCGTCGACAAAGAATCGGTAGCCCTTGTCGGTAGGAATTCGCCCCGCCGACGTGTGCGGCTGCACCAAGAAGCCTTCTTGTTCGAGCACCGCCATGTCGTGACGCACAGTTGCCGATGACACTTGAACACCGGGCGCGTCAGCAATGTGGGTTGATCCAACGGGCTGCGCGGTAGTGACGTATTCCTCTACAACGGCTCTGAGAATGGCGGTCTTACGTTCGTCGAGCATCAGTGGTGAAAGGCTAGCGTCCCATCGCCACTTGGTAACGGCTCAATGTCTCGACACGCTCGACGGCGTGGTCAATCATCGGCTGACGCACATGGCCCGCCGCTGCGCCGGGCGAGGTCCACGGCTCATGAACGTGCGACGTGGCCAGCGATGCGAGTTCGGGCACCCATCGACGGATGTAGTGGCCGTCGGGGTCGAACCGCTTGCTTTGAGCAGTTGGGTTGAACACACGAAAGTAGGGTGCCGCATCGGTGCCTGTGCCGGCCGACCATTGCCATCCGTGCTGGTTCGAGGCGAGGTCTCCATCGACAAGATGGCGCATGAAATGGCGCGCACCCCACTGCCAAGGCAGGTGCAGATCTTTCACCAAGAAACTGGCCACGATCATGCGCACACGATTGTGCATCCACCCAGTCGCTAACAACTGACGCATGCCAGCATCGACCAGCGGATAGCCGGTGCATCCAGCGGCCCACAACTCGAAGCGCTCGCGGGCAGCGTCGTCGGTGTCGAGGCGGATGGTGTCCATCTTTTGCTGCAGATTCTGGCGGGCGCTCTGCGGCGAGCGGAACAACACATCGGCGTAAAAGTCGCGCCACGCCAACTCGCTTCGGAAGATTTCATGAGCCGCGCTGTCACGAAGATCGGCCAGTAACTGGCGTGGATGCACCTGACCCCAGCGCAAATACGCGCTCATCATGCTGGTGCCTGCGACGGCGGGCAGATCTCGGCTTTGGTCGTACGAATCGAGGCCCGAGGCCACGAACTCGTCCCAACGAGAATGCGCTGCGCCCTCCCCTGCCGGCGGCAAGGTGCAATGAAGCTCGGGATCATTGGGGATCGGCGCACAAGGCCACTGGTCGGCGCCGCTCCAGTTCGCCGCCACGACATCGCCTGGCATCGACCAGCCATGGTGATTCCACGTGCGCCGAAACGGCGTGAACACCGCATAGGGCGTGCCATCGGGCTTAAGTACTCCCCCGGGCGCAACTGCATACTGCGAACCCTTGCCAACAAAGCCAACCTGTTGCGCTGCGAGCGCTGCGGCCACGCCCGCATCGCGTTCGCGGCCGTAGGGCGCGTAGTCACGACTCACAATCACTTCGGTCGAGTGGGTTTCGGCCGCGAGTGCGGCAACCACAACCTGCGGATCGCCGTGACGCACCACGAGTTGTCCGCCCATCGACTCGTTCAGTGCGCGCAGCGATCGATACATAAATGCCAGACGCGGTTGGCCGCTGTAGCGCACCAGCGCGGGGTCGATCACAAACAGCGGCACGACTTCGTTGTTGTCTCGCGCTGCGTAGGCCAGCGCAGGGTGATCGCTCAGGCGAAGGTCACGGCGAAACCACATGATCGAACGGGTACGAGTCACCGTTGAAGTGTGACCGAGACAAGCGTCCGTTGCCAGATCGAGCGAGGAACAGCGCTGCGAAGCCCACACAGATCAGCGTGATGAAACTGCCGTAGGCAAGGCTCCATTCGGCGCTGATGCGATCGCCAATGAGACCAGTAATTGGGCTGCCGATTGGCGTGGATCCCAAAAACGCCACAGCCATCAACGCGAGCAAGCGGCTGCGCATTTCGGGCGGGCACTCTTGCTGAGCAATCGAGTTGGTAGCGGCAATAAAGCCCGCACCGCCGATGCCGGTGGGAACAGCGAACAGTAACGCCACAGCGAAGTTTGGGGCCCACGCGAGAGCGGCGCCGCTGGCACCGAGCAGGGCCGTGTTCATCAGCAGATACCGCACAGAGACCAGGTTCAACTTGGCCGTTCGCAGCGACCCGATCAGGCTGCCAACGCTGACCGCTGCAAGCAGCCAACCGAACAAGTCTTTGTCGCCAAAACGCTTATCGGACAGGCGAACCAAGCTCACGTTGTAGTTGAACGCGACGGTGGAGACAACGGCGAGCACGCTGAACACCAGCAACAAGCGAGGGTTACCACGAATAAATCGCAGCGCATCGCGCACTGGCGTGCCGCCGCGTTTGGCCGCCGTGACTGGCCGCAATGTCTTCATGTCGATGGATAACAGCGCAAGCAGAATCGCGAAGAACGAAACGCCGTTGATCATGAAGCACCAACCGGTGCCGATGGTCTTGGTGAGTGCGGCAGCGAGCGCTGGTCCGAAGATTCGCGAACCGGTCATTACCGCAGTGTTGAGCGACATCGCATTGGAAATGTCAATGGGGTCTACGAGTTCGGTCACGAATCCGCGCCGCGCCGGGTTATCAAGCGCGTTGATGACTCCGACCGCCAGCGAGAGCACATAGATCGCTGGCAGACCGATGTGACCGGTGAGGTCGAGTAGACCCAACACCATTGCTTGCACAGTCAGCAACGACTGGGTGATCAGCGTCATCTTGCGGCGGTTGACCCGATCTGCAACTGCCCCGGCCCAAGCGCCCAAGATCAGCGTTGGCAAAAACTGGGTGGCGATGATCAGGCCGACATCGGTGGCCTTGCCAGTGAGGCGATAGACCAGCAACGACATTGCCGTGAGTTGCAGCCAACTACCGATGTTCGAAACCAGCAACCCAAGGAAGAAGACCCGCGCATTTCGTTCACTCAGCGAACGAAATGTCTGCGATGGCACCTCGCAAGAATATAGCGGCGCCTAAAAAATCAGTCGTCGAGTCGGAGCGCGGCGATGAACACATCGCCCGGAATCTCGACGCGGCCGATGGCCTTCATCTTCTTTTTGCCCTCTTTTTGCTTCTCGAGCAACTTGCGCTTACGCGTGATGTCGCCGCCATAGCACTTGGCAAGTACGTCTTTGCGACGGGCTTTCACGGTTTCGCGAGCGATGACCTTGCCGCCGATGGCTGCCTGAATGGGCACATCAAACATCTGGCGCGGGATCAGTTCACGCAACTTCTCACACATGCGTCGGCCGTATTCGAATGCTTTGTCGCGGTGAACGATGGTGCTGAACGCGTCGGCAGGTTCGCCGTTGAGCCAGAGGTCGACCAGCACGAGGTTGCTGCGCTGATAACCATCGAGCTCATAGTCAAGACTGGCGTAGCCCTGCGTGCGGCTTTTCATCTGATCGAAGAAGTCGACAACCACTTCGGCAAGCGGCACGCGATAGTGCAACTCGACGCGCTCTGGTGACAAGTACTCGAGCTTGGTCATATCGCCGCGGCGGGTCTGGCACAGATCCATCAGGGTGCCGGTGTATTCCTTGGGCGTAATGATGCTGACCCTGAAGTAGGGCTCTTCGATGAAGTCGATCTTCTGTGGCGGAGGCAGGTCGGCTGGGTTGTCGACAACCACCAACTCGCCATCGGTCTTGGTGACGCGGTACTCGACGCTGGGAGCCGTGGCAATGAGCGCAAGGTTGAACTCACGCTCGAGTCGCTCCTTGACAATCTCCATGTGCAACAGACCCAAGAAGCCGCAGCGGAATCCAAAGCCCAACGCACCCGATGTCTCAGGCTCGTAGGTAATGGAAGCATCGTTGAGCTTGAGCTTCTCGAGGCTCTCGCGCAACAGTTCGAAGTCGTCGCCATCGATGGGATACAGGCCACAGAACACCATCGGCTTGGGGTCTCGGTAGCCCTCGAGGGCGATGTCGGCCGGATGCGCAACGGTGGTGACGGTCTCGCCGCTTCGGGCGTCGCCTACGTGCTTGATGCCCGCAATAAGGTAGCCCACTTCGCCCGGACCAAGTTCGCCGATGGGGGTGATGACGGGTCGGCGCACGCCAACTTCGACTGCTTCGTGAACCGTGCCGGCGTTCATGAACTTCACCTTGATGCCGGCGCTGATGCGTCCGTTCATCACGCGAATAGAACTCACCACGCCGCGGTACTGATCGTATTGGCTGTCGAAAATGAGCGCCTGCAACGGTGCCTCGGGATCTCCCTTTGGTGGAGGGATCTTGTCGATGACGGCGTCGAGCAGATCGGGCACGCCGAAGCCGGTCTTGGCTGAGATGCGGATGATGTCGGCCGACTTAATGCCAAGCACGTTCTCGATCTCTTGCGCATAACGATCGGGGTCGGCTGCTGGCAAGTCGATCTTGTTCAGAACAGCCACGATTTCGAGGTCGTGCTCGAGCGCCAGATAACAGTTGGCCAGGGTTTGCGCCTCGATGCCTTGCGCCGCATCGACCACCAGCACCACGCCCTCGCACGCCGCAAGACTGCGACTGACCTCGTAGCCAAAGTCGACATGGCCGGGGGTGTCGATGAGGTGGAGCACATGCCCCTTCCACTCGACGCGAACGTTTTGCGCCTTAATGGTGATGCCACGCTCGCGCTCGAGATCCATGGTGTCGAGGTACTGCGAACGCATGTCGCGCATCTCAACGGCACCGGTCATCTCGAGGATGCGGTCGGAGAGGGTTGACTTGCCGTGATCAATATGGGCAATAATCGAGAAGTTGCGGATGCGGCTGAGGTCCATGGGCAGTGCCTCGATGCTATCGGCCGTGAATCTCGGCGAGTGGGTGGCAGTTGTTTCATTCCGCCGATACGCTCATCAAGCCTGTTCTGGACCTATCCAGCACAAACATTTCGGCCAATTCAACGAATCAGTCATCCGACTGTCAACGAAAAGGGACTTCGCACGTGGCGAATATCAAGAGTCAAAAGAAGCGCATCCTGACAAACGCCAAGGCTGCAGATCGCAACAAGGCAGTCAAGAGCGAACTGCGCACCCGTGTGAAAACCGCTGTCAAGAACGCCGGCGCCGAGAACAGCGACGAGTCACTTCGCGTCGCTGTCAAGCGTCTCGACATGGCCGCTGCCAAGGGCATCATTCATCCCAACCAGGCTGCTCGTCGCAAGAGCCGCTTGATGAAGCGGGTCAACGCAGGCGCCTGATCGCCAGCGTGGTGCCAAATCGCACCGACAATTGATCTCTGCATGACGACCCGGGCTTCGGCTACGGGTCGTTTGCTTTTTCGCTCCGACGTGTACGAGGTGCGCGACGTTGTGTCAAGGTGGCTTAGCGACCTCGAGTGCCGCCACCACCAGGGCTGAGTCGGCTGAGCCTGGCAACGAGCACTTCCATCACGAACTCTTCGGGCAGATCGCGCTGACCGCGCAAATCGAGATCGGCCTCAGCGAGCAGTTCGATGGCACGGGCGACTCCCCCACCGGACAGTCGGCGATATTGGTCGAGCGCCTTACGCGCTGGGAAACCCGCTTTGATACCGAGCACATCGGCCACAGCCTGCTCGGTGTTGGCTTCGGCGCCATCGAGTTTGAGCAGGCGCACATAGTGGCTATGTAGGGTGGCCATCACCTGCAGTGGGTGCCGCGACGAGATGATGCGCGCCAACATCGATAACGCCGCAGCGGTGTCGCCGCGATCGATGGCGTCGGTGAGATCCCATGGCGGCACCGACCCAGAATCGCCGAGGAACGGTTCGACATCGCCAGCGCTGAGCTTGCGGTCGTTGCCGTATGTGGACTGCAGGGTTTCGAGCACGCCACTGAGTCGGCCCGGTTCATCGCCCATCCATCCGGCGATTAACGCCAACGCCGACGAATCGAGCATCATCCCGGCTCCGGCCACTTGCTCTTCGATCCACAGTGAGCGATCGCGTTTCGAGGTGGGCAGCGTGGTGTTGGTGGTGGTGCCGCCCGCCTTTTTGGCTGCATCGACTAACGACTTGGCAATGCGGCCACCACCAGCGACCATCACGAGGTCGGTGGACGGTAACGGGTCGTTGAGATACGCCACTAGTGGACTTGCGTCGTCGGCGGTAAACCTGCCGATGTCGCGGGCGACCACGACGCGTTTGTCGGTGAGGAACGGCATGGTCTGGGCAGCATCGACGACGGCGCGCAGTTCGTAATCGTCGCCGGAAAAATCGTCGACCATCAGCGTTCGATCTTCGCTGCCGACAAGTCGGTGCACCAGTTCGGTGACGGCGCTGAGCATCAAAGATTCGTCGTCGCCGGTGATGAGATGAATCGCCATACCCCTCAACCTTGCCATATCGAGCGGAGGCGAATAGCAACGATCCTCGCCACCAGTGCTGCGGCAATACATGACCACCCAATCAGGCCCCAACCCGGCGGCGGCTCGAAGCGCGCCCCGAGTGCGGCCACAGTTGCGACCCAGCGAGTGGCAATGGCACTTGGCATCTGCACCACCGCCGAGAGCGTGCCGCCCAGCACCGGCCCCAACGCTCCAGCGATCAACCCTGCTGGAAGCCCATAGAGCATCACGAACCCAGCCACCGGAACCGCCAACAGATTGGCCGGGATAGACACCAACGGCAAGGTTCCGAACACAAGCAGGCTCACTGGAGCGACCCCACACTGCGCACCAATGGTGACAGCAGCTGGCACCGCCAACCAACGCGGCCCAGGAATGTATGCCACGAGCGATGCGCCCAACAGAGCCACGCCAGCCGTAGCCCCCACCGAGAGCCAGAACCCAACAGACCACACCAACATCGGATCGATGAGCACCAGGGCCCCGACGGCAAGCGTGAGCAGTCGCAGGGCTGGCCGCTCGCGCCCCATGAAGTATCCGGTGGCAGCGATGCCCGCCATGACACCGGCACGCAGAACCGACGGCTCGAAGCGTGTGAGGGCTGCGAACCACGCAATGAGCGCCAAGGTGATGAGCCACCGACCAGCGGGGCGAAACCGTCGCAAGAGCGGTGCGGCGGCCGCCAACACAAACGAAACGTTTTGTCCAGACACCGCCGTGAGATGGGACAAGCCCGACGCGCGAAACTGTTTGATCAGCGCTACCGGCTCGTTGCGATCGTCGCCGATGACGAGACCAGCGAACAACTCGTTATCGGGTGAGCGAAGTTGCGCTGCGCCCTGAGCAAATAGCCGGCGCACCCGATTGGAGGCGCGAGCAATTGGGGTGCCCGTCGACCAATCGCCAACGGTTTGCAACTCGAGGCCACCGACCACATGTCGAATCGCTGCGCGGCGCGCTGGCACGCCCACAAGGGCCTTACGTTCGGCGGCAATAGTGACGCACTCGCCCGCGAGATGATCGTTGATGCGTCGCCGCGGCGAGCCACGAGCCCATGCTTCGAACCGTTGACCACCAACCTCAAAGACCGCTTGGGTTGCCCCTGCTTTCGGTGCGGGGTCGGTGACTAAACAGGCCGACCCTGTGAAGGCTCCGAGGCGTTCTGGCACTGCATGCGCCCACGCGGCCTGTGACGCCACAACCGCCAACGCACCACCGATGACGCAGAGCAACCAGACCAACCGCGATCGATGCAGTGCAGCGGCAACAAAACTGAACACCACCAACGGAATGAGTCGGTGCAACCACACGCCGACAACCACATGCCCAACCACGAGCGCAAGCTGCGCTGTGGTGATTGTGTGCCACCAGAACGCGCGAGGGTTTCTATACGATCGGCTCATGAACATTGCTGGCACCCACCCTCGCGCTGCGGTGCCGCTTGGACCCCGCGACTTTCGCTATCGCATTCGACGCATCGGACCGTTTGCGGCCTTGCTGCCCGCATGCGCATTGGCCATCGTGGCCACGATGATGTTGCGCGGCAACACCAGCACTGCTGGCGGCGTCGTGGGCTTCGCCGCAGTGGCGTTCGCGGCTCCAGGCCTGCTGGTTGCCGGCATCCCGTTGACCGCCGAATCGGGCCGAACATTTCTTGGTGTAGTGGGCAGCGTTGTGTTGTGGTTGGTGGTTGGCATCTTGGCGTCGCGGCGCGCGACCCGATCGCCGGTTGCGATCTGGCGCGACTATTGGCGCGAGTATCTCTGGCTCGCCGTCGGCGTATGGGCGGGCGTGGTGATGGGCTTAGCGTTAACCGAACTGTTCGTTGGCCCAGCGCTGCTCTAAGCGCAAACTCGCGAGCGATACCGCTGTCGCTCATACCTTCACCAACGAGCGCAGCGCTTCGACCTTTGCCGGGCCGATGCCTGGCACCTTGAGCAGGTCGTCGATTGAGGCGAACGGTCCGCTGCGCTCGCGATAGGTAACGATGGCTGCGGCAGTTGCCGGGCCTACACCGGGCAGAGAATCGAGTTCTTCCGCAGCGGCTCGATTCAGATCGATAGGCATTGCCGGCTGGCCGGATGCGCTGTTGCCCGCCGTAGTAGCACCCGAAGTAGCGCCCACGACCGCCGGGACCGCTGCCCCTCTGTGCGGCACGTAGATGCGGTCACCATCGCGTATGAACGCAGCCAAGTTCATCGCATCGAGATCGGCGCCAGCGGCAGGACCACCAGCGGCGAGAACTGCGTGTTGCACCCGGGCGTTTCCGGGCACCTGATACACCCCGGGAGACAGCACCGCGCCCGCCACATAGACGATCAGCGCAGGCGACGGGACAGATGTAGACGACGCAACCGCATCACCTGACCCCGGTGATGCAGATGCTGACGTCGAACTCGATACAGCCGCAGCAGGACCTCCGCGACTCGCGTACGGCAATGCGCTTTCGATAGTGGCCGCCGGGCTACGCAGCAGCCAGAAGCCGCCAGCCCCGACCGCCAACACAGCGAGCGCAGTGACCGCTAATCGGGCAACACCAAACCACTCAAGCCACGCTCGGGCGACCTCGCTGAAAGGTCGCGACGGACCGGGCCGACTCGGCAAGGGATCCATGAGACCTCCCCAAACAACGGCGCCAGCGCGCCAACGAAGATTTGAGGGAAGACGACCAGAACGCTACCGAGGAAACGGCTTCTCGCAACAGGGCCGTTCAAGGGCGCTGGCCGGAGCCGATTAGCGAACGGCGAGAGATGCGCGATCGGCCTCGGCCATCACGCTGGTTCGCACCGCTGGCGCCGGTGAGCGGCGCGCTTCCCACTCGGCTTGAATTTCGAGAGGTATGCGCAGGTATGCGCCGCGATGACCTTTGCGGCGCAGACGCCAAACCAAGTACGAACCGACATAGCGAACGCTGAAGCCGAGCAGGCCGTGACGACGCCACTGGCGCACGTGGGCGCGCTCATGACGAATCAAGTTGGCCGAGTTCTCGCAGCCTTCGCGAATGATGACTAGCGACCCCAAGGTGATGCCATCAGCGCCCTTTGGCACGGGGCCACCCACCCACAGGCGGTAACCGTCGTGTCGTTGAAGGCGCATTTTGGAACCATAGCGCGTGGGCACCCCCGTGAATAGGGATTCTTCGCAGGTCAGAACAGTCGGGCAGTGAGTTTCTTGCGATAGCCAGCAGTGCGCGGATCGTCGGCGCCCATGAGTTCGAGGATGTCGATGTATTCCTGGCGCGCCACCTCGTCGGCCTTGACCGAATCGAGCAACGACGCGAGCTTTGCGTCGTAGTCATCGACAGGCTTCATGCTCACTCGCGCCGCCGCCGACACCTTGCGGGTGCGCTCGGATTCAGGGATGCGGGCCAGCAATGCAAGAGCCTCTTCGGCGCGGTCGGTGGCCACCAACAGTTCGCCAAGAGCAATGACCGCGTCTTCGTGCCCGGGCAACTCATTGAGCACATGGCGAAGGCTGTCTTCGTCGCCAGCGGCGATGAGCTCTTCGACCTCTACTTCTTCTTCGGTGGGAAGCACCGACGCAACGAACTGTGCAACGACGTGTTCGGGCTGGCCGCCCACGAACCCATCAACGACTTGGCCGTCACGAACTGCATACACGGCTGGAATCGACTGCGCCTGAAATGCCCTCGCAATGTTGGGGTTCTCGTCGACATTGACCTTGACCAGAATGACCTGACCGTTGGTGGCATCGGTGACCCGCTCGAGAATTGGGGTCAGCGCTACGCACGGACCACACCATGGAGCCCACAGGTCGATGATGACCGGTGTGGTCATTGATCGTTCAATGACTTCAGTTTCGAAGGTGGCGTCTGTGACATCGATTGGCATGCACGGCACGATATCGCGGCAAAAGACGCGACCGAACGTGCTGAGCCAGCGGCGTCAATGAGGGCTTGCTAGTGCCACTGCGGGTACCGTGTCGGACTAATGAGTGATGTCAATGGAATCGATGTCTCATCCGTAACCGCGTGGCTAGAGCGCAACGTGTCCGGGGCTCAAGGGCCGTTCACGTTTACGTTCATTGCGGGCGGCCACTCGAACCTCACCTTCGCTGTCACTGGCGCAAACGGCGCCCGCTATGTGTTGCGTCGACCACCGCTTGGTCACGTGCTCGCAAGTGCTCACGACATGGGTCGCGAGCACCGCATCATTTCGGGTTTGCAGCAGTCGGCTGTGCCAGTGGCGCCGGCTCTGGGCTACTGCGACGACCCGGCCGTAAATGGCGTGCCGTTCTATGTGATGGGTTTCGTCGACGGCCATGTCATCCGTGATGCAGCCACCGCAACTGCTGTGCTTACGCCCCAGGGCCGCCGCTGCGCTAGCGAGTCAATCGTCGACACGATGTCATCCATCCACGCTGTCGACCTGGGTGAGGCCGGACTGCACGACCTTGGTCGCCACGAGGATTACATCGCCCGCCAGCTTCGCCGTTGGTACAGCAACTGGAACTCGCAAAAGACCCGCGAGCTCCCCGCCGTTGATCAGGTTCACGACGAACTCCTCAAGCGCATCCCCGCGCAAGGACCGGCCACCATCGTGCACGGCGACTATCGACTCGATAACTGCATGGTCGACGACAACGGCGACATCGTGGCCGTACTCGACTGGGAGATCTGCACGTTGGGCGACCCACTCGCCGACCTCGGTCTGCTGATGGTCTACTGGACCGGCCCCGACGACGAAGGCTCTGCATGGACCGGTTCTTCCACCAGCGCTCCAGGCTTTTTGAATCGTCAGGATCTCGCCGACCGCTACGCGCAAGTCACCGGC
>CAMASN010000044.1 GCA_945861025.1 Ferrithrix thermotolerans DSM 19514 | reverse complement strand
GTGCGCTCGCCTGGGGTCTTGAAGATTGGGTTCGGGGCGGTGTCGCTGGCGCCGAACTGGTAACGACTCACGGCTTCGACGCCGGCCGAGATGAAGCAATCGCCTTCGCCCGACTTGATCGCGTGAGCGGCCATGCGGATGGTCTGCAGACTCGACGAGCAGTAACGGTTGACGGTGACGCCGGGAACGTTGTCAAGGCCGGCGAGGATGGCGACCATGCGGCCGATGTTGAATCCGGCTTCACCTGCTGGCTGACCGACACCCATGATGAGGTCTTCGACATCGCTGGCCTGCACCGATGGAACCTTGGCCATCAGCGCTCGGACGATCTGGGCCGACATTTCGTCGGGGCGCAACGTGGTGAGCGAACCCTTATTGGCACGGCCAATCGGGCTGCGAGCGGTTGCGACAATTACTGCTTCAGGCATGGTTCCCCCTGGGGACGTTTAACAACAAGATAATGACGAGTTCAGAGCCTAGCGACAGGCCTGCGCTATGTACGAATGAGCGCGAGTTCTAACGAGTGTCGACCACTCGAAACACCTCGGCCGAGCGCCCCTCGGCGAGCCCATATCGCTTGCCAGCAGCAAGCAAGAACCCGCGAACACGTTGCTCAGTTCCCACAGGATCTTGATGCTGAGTCTTATGGTGAAGCAACGCCCGAATCTTGCGCTCGACATTGTCGGTCACGTCTTCGACATGCAACTCTTCGGCTGGATTGACCGGAATACCCATGACCCACATCTCAGACACGGCCCATGGTTCGAGGCCCTCGGCCAGCAATTCGGGATACGCAAACGGGTTGCGAGCGTCGGGATAGATCGCCGCGATCGAGGCCTGTCCAGCGGCGAGATGATCAGGATGACTCGCATAGAGACGAGCCAGATTGAGTTCGGGTGATTGCACCAGCACACGCTGCGGACGCACCTCGCGGATCACTCGCGACAGCGCACACCGCAACTGCACGTTGTATTCGACGCGGCCATCGGCCATGCCAAGGAAGATGAGCGACTCGACACCTACCTCTTTGCCCGCACGGCACTGCTCTTCGCGACGCATCAACGCCATCTGCGGACGGGCGATTGTCTGATCGAACCCGCCGGCGTCGCCATCGGTGACGAGGCAGTAGGTGACCTCAATGCCTGCATCGGTCATGTTCGCTACGGCCCCCGCAGCGCCGAAGTCGACATCGTCGGGGTGGGCGGTGATCACCAGCGCCCGTTGTATCTCATGCGTTTCCAACATGCCCTGAACACTACGGCCGACTAGATTGCCGTCATGACTTTGCCGACCGTTGATGCGGATTCCTTTGACCTGTCTGACCCACTGTTTTGGGCTGCGCCCCGCGATTACCGCGAGGCCGCGTTCAAGACGCTGCGCGATGCGCCAGGCTTGGCGTTCTTCGCCGAACGGGAAATCCCCGACCTTCCATTTCCCGTTGGCCCCGGCTACTACGCGTTGACCCGCCACGAAGATGTGTGGGCCGCCAGCCGCAATGCGCAGTTGTTCTGCAGCGGTCAGGGCAGCAACATTGGCGACCTTCCCCAAGAGATGAACGAGTTCTTTGGCTCGATGATCAACATGGATGACCCCAAGCACTTCCGCCTGCGCAACATCGTCTCCAAGGGCTTCACGCCAAAAGAGATCGGTCGCGTCGAGGACTACGTGAAGATCAAGGCCAAGGCAATTGTCGATGGCCTGCTCGAGCGCTTCCCCGATGGCGAGTGCGACTTCGTCGAAGAGGTGGCCGCTCCCCTGCCGTTGAAGATCATCTGCGAGATGATGGGCATCCCCGAAGAAGACGAACAGCAGATCTTCGCGTGGACCAACGTGATCCTTGGTGCGGGCGACCCAGAGTTCGGCGGCACGCTCGAGGCGCTAATGAACATTGCGCTGCAGATGTTCATGTATGCGCAGGCGCTCGGCGAGAGCCGCTTGGCCAACCCCAAAGAAGACATGACCAGCGCAATGATGCATGCCGAGGTCGACGGCGAGCGCCTGACGCCGCAAGAGTTCGGTAGCTTCTTCATCTTGCTCGTGGTGGCCGGCAACGAAACCACTCGCAACGCGATCAGCCACGGCATGCGTGCGCTCACGCAGCATCCCGATCAGCGCGCATTGTGGTTCAACAATTTCGAGGCCAACACCAAGACCGCAGTTGAAGAGATCGTCCGTTGGGCAACTCCGGTGATCCACTTCCGCCGCACCGTCACCGAAGACACGGTGTTGTCTGGCGTCGACCTGAAGGCCGGCGACAAAGTGGTGCTCTGGTACAACTCAGCCAACCGCGACGAGCGCGCCTTCAAGGATCCATACACGTTCGATCTGCAGCGCCCAACGCTGCCCGCTCAGGCTGGCTTCGGCGCCGGTGGGCCGCACTTCTGCCTCGGCGCAAACCTGGCTCGTCGCGAGATCAGCGTGATGTTCGAAGAGATTCACAACCGCTTGCCAAACATGCAAATCATCGACGAGCCCGAGATGCTGCAGAGTGCGTTCATCAACGGCATCAAGCGCATGCGGTGTAGCTGGAAGTGATGTGACGTTGGGCTGAGCGTTGGGCTGCGCGTCAGCCCAACTCGCCGCTGGCGTAATGCCTGCGGCAGAGCAATTCGTAACGCACCACATCGCCGAACAGCACCGGCGCGCCTTCGTCGGAGGTGTCGCCCACCACCACGGTCTCGCCTTCGTACACGAGGTGGCCGTTCACGAGTCGAGCGTTGTGCGTTGCGCGGCGTCCGCACCAACAACGTGCTTCAACCTGTAGCGCAACGCGTTCGTCGGCGACCTCTAGCAAGCGCTTCGTGCCCTCGAACAGCAGACCGCGAAAGTCGGTAATGAGACCGAACGCAAAGACATCGACATCGAGTTCGTCGACGGTTCGAGCAAGTTGATTGCACTGCTCGATCGAATAGAACTGCGCTTCGTCGCACACGATGAACGACAGCCGTTCGGTGGCTTGCGCCAGGGCGAAGATGTCGAGATCGGGATGCACCTCGACCGCGGGAGCAGACACGCCGAGGCGGCTCGTGATCTGTGATCCGTCGCGGTCGAGCTTGGTGAGCAACAAGCCAGTGAGATGGCGGGACTCAAGGTTGTGATGAATCTGCAACGCGAGGGTGCTCTTGCCGCAGCCCATCGTGCCGAAACTGAAACGCAACGTAGCCATGTGGCGCCACCGTAGCCGGTGAGGGCTTACACGCGCCCTGCCGCGATTGCGGCCTCTTCGGCTGCAGTGAGTTGCTCGTCGACGATAGCTAATCCGCCCACCCAGAAATTGGGATCGGCGAGATCGCAGTCGACAATGCGCGCGAGTTCTTGGGGGCTCATGGATCCGCCGGCGCGAAGCATGTCGAGATACTGCGGCACGAAGCCTTCGCCAACCTGCTCGTAGCGGCGGTACACGCTAAGCGCAAGCAGTTGCCCATAGGCATACGCGTACACATAGCCAGGCGTGTGGATGAAGTGCGGGATGTAGCTCCACCAATTGCGGTAGCCCTCGGTGATCTCAACGCTTGGCCCGAGCATGTCGGTTTGCGTCTGCGCCCAGAGCTCGTTGATGGCCTCGATCGCAAGTTCGCCTTGGCCACGTCGGGCTGTGTGCACGGCGTGCTCGAAACGGTTCATTGCGATCTGGCGGAACACCGTGGCGATCGAGTCTTCGAGCGTGGCCGCCAACAATGCAAGACGCTCGTTGGGATCGGTGAGCATGCCAAGCAGACGCTTGCTCGTGACCGTCTCGCCGAACACCGATGCCGTCTCGGCCAACGTGAGCGGTGTGCTCATCTGGAACACGCCTTGCTCGCGGGCCAAGTAGCCATGCACTCCGTGCCCCAGTTCGTGCGCCAGCGTGGCGACATCGCGCGAGCGCCCGGTCCAGTTCAACAACACATAGGGGTGATGCGATGGCACGGTGTACGAACAAAACGCGCCAGGTCGCTTGCCCGTGCGGTTGGGCGCGTCGATCCAGTTTTCACGCAAGAAGCGCTGAACGATCGAGGCAAGCTCGCCGCTGAACGATGAGTACGCGTCGGTGACAACTTCGGTTGCAACCGACCACGGCACTTGACTCTCGGCGGTGGCTACCGAAGCAGAGCGGTCGTAGTCGGCGATTGTGTTGAGTCCGAGGATCTTTGCCTTCAGCGCATACCAGCGGTGCGGAATGTCGTAGCGACCAACGACCGCATCGACCAACGCCTGCACGCTGTCGTCGCTGGCATCGTTGGCCAAGTTGCGGCTGCTGACCCACGTGGGGAAATTACGGAGGCGGTCGTCGACTGCTTTGTCGTTGAGCAATGTGTTGAACACAAAGGTACGCGTGCGCATGCCCGGTTCGAGTCCAGCGTTGACAGCTGCATGAGCGCGCTGGCGCACCTCACGATCAGGGTGCTGCAGCATCGCCAAGCCCTGCAGCAGCGGCGCCGTTGTGGTGGTGCCGTCGGGCTGCTCGACCGTGATCTCCATCGAGGCGCTGAGTTCATCGAACAGCCGACCCCATGCGCTCTCGCCGGTGACGTTCTTCTCGGCGAGGATCCTTTCTTCGGGCTCGCTGAGGAGGTGCGGCCGATAGCGGCGGGCCGAGCGAAGGTGATGGCGGATGAAGTCGAGCGCCGAATCGGGCGTGTCGAGAATGGCATCGACGTGCTCGTCGGATGCACTGGCCCATTCGAGATCGATGAAGAGCAACTGGGTGTTGATCACTGTGGCGCGTTGTTGCACATGCGCAACAAGCGCACCGTTGGCGGGGTCAACTGTGTCGCCAGCAAACATCAAGCTCGCGTAACTGCCAGCTCGACCAAGCAGTTCGATGAGTTCGGCATAACGACGATGAAACGCGCTGAGCTCAGTTGCGTTCATTGATGCGATGCGGTCGCGTCCGCTGCTGACCAGTTCGGCGCAGATCGCGTCGGCGGCATCAATCAGCGCATCGACATTGGGGGCACCGTTCAGTAGCGGCGGGAGATCCCATGCAACGCCGTTGGCGGCAAGGTCATCTGGATCGTGGGTTCGGGCAGCGCCGACTTGAGACGTCATCGAAAGAGACTAGGCGCGGCGCCTAGATTGGCGCACCAACGGCAGTGACATACAGCCGCACCGCACCGCACCGCTGCTACAGATCGGCGAGGCGTGACCAGATACCAGCAGGTTGGCGGCGCTGAATGCGCCAAGAACCTGCTGGACGCAACACGCCACCAACGAGCTCCACTGCCCCGGCTGCAGACAGCAGGCCAATCACACGGTGCACCTCGTCGACTGCCCATTGCAGCCCTGTGGCCGCTTGTTCGACGGTGGGCGGTTCGGTGGCACGCAGAACGAAGCGAGCGAGGGCAGCCTCCTCGGCAGGCAGCGAGACGAGATCGGCCATCGAGAACGACGGCGCGGCGGCCGAGCTAGGACCGGCATCGGCGTCATCGCCCAGCCGGCCAGCGATGCGCCCGAACAACCCGCCGGCGGTCGGCTCGCTGGCGCTCATGCCAACTCCGGCATCGAGATGGGCTCGGGCTGGGGCCGGCAGACACCACACCACAAGGTGTCGCTCACCACAATGGCTCGCGGTGGATCCTGTCCGTAGATCGCGACCAGCGACGGCAGCGACGAGTGATGCTGAGCACACACTCCGCGTCCGCACAACTGACAGACCCCGCGAGCATGTTCATCGCACTGGTTACACATCACGGTCGCATCGCACACCTGATGAAGCATTCCCGCAGTCGACCAACGTGCACCCCGGACAACGGCTCTGCCGTTATGCGCCTGATCGTCAGGCGGTGAACATGGCATATGTCGTCGCGACGCTGGTGCCGCTGCTGGCGCTTGCCTTCGTTGTACGCCTCGGACGCCTCCGGGGACGCGCTCTGTGGCTTCCCGTTGTCGGTTTGGCATGGGGTATTGCCTCCACGTGGATCGCGCTCGAGGCCAACAACCGCTGGGTGGCTGCGTATGGAATGGTGTCGGTCATCACCCTTGGTGGGCCGATCGCCGAAGAGATCATCAAAGCTGGCGTCCTGCCGGCACTGACGGCGTCACGGCTGTCCACATGGTTCGTCGATGGTGCAGTGGCCGGGTTCGCAGCGGCCACAGGTTTCGCGATCCGGGAAAACTGGCTCTACCTCGAACGTGGGGCTAACGAGGGCCTCAGCCTGGCATTGGCGCGCGTCACGTCCACCAACTTGATGCACGCCGGCTGCACCGCACTGGTCGGCGCAACGCTTGCTGGCGCTCGAACACTGGGTTGGGGCAAACGATTAATTGCCGCACCAGCGGCGCTGGCGATATCTATTTCTTTGCACTCGGTGTTCAACCGAAACACGCTCGACAGCACGTCGGCCACCATCGTCACCCTAATCGGCGTTGCCGTGTTCGCTGGCGCAGCGGTACTGGTCGCTCTCGGTGGACCGGTGTCCTTGCGCTGGGCACGCAGCTCGATGCAGGCACAAGGGTTGAGTGCAGGTGAGCAGTCGGTCCTCGGCAAACGCGGCGAGGTCGACAACCTCCTCGACGAAATCGACAAGCGATTCGGTGGCGTGATCGCAGAACAAGCCGAACGCTTCATCGCCCTGCAACGCCGCATCGGTGTCGCCAGCCATTCACTCCAGGGTTCGTCAAGCAATGCAGCTCGCGCCGAGTTCGATTCACTCCAGGCCGAGGCCAACCAACTCCGTCGCGAGATAGGCGTCTTCCCGATGACCTGGATCCGTTCCCACCTGCCCACCGAGTCAAGCGCAATGGGGCTGTGGGCCACAGCAGCGGCATCGGCCCCCACCCCCGACCCCGCCGAAAGCGACCCTACGGGTACGACCCGACCCCCCGGTGGCCTGTGGGGCACGTTCGGCGATCAGCCGAAACCCTGACCCACGCGGCGATGCGGCCATGCGGCCGTTCACGTCAGGACGACAGTGGTCACTCAACCCACCGGCGTCATCTGAATGAACTGCTCAATCAGCGCAACGACCGCTTCGGGTGCGTCTTCCTGCAAGAAGTGACCCACACCCGGCAACGTGACAACCGGGCCCTTGGGCCACGTGTCGCGGAACATGCCGACTGCGAACTCAGTAGGCACGGCGCGGTCTTCTTCGCCGTGGATGTACATCGCAGGCTTCGCTGCGAGAGCCGCCAAGTTCGAGATGTTCTCGAGAATGACCATCGTTGCTGCGTCGCTGGTGATGTGCTGCGGAAACGCAATGGCGCCTTTGCATTCGGCTGGGCTTGAGAACGGCGCCGCGTAGGCGCGAATCCATGTCTCGTTGACCACTGCTGTGCGCTCGAATCCAATGCGCTTGAGCACCGACAGAATCGACCCACCGAGGTTCGACAACGTGGCAGTTGCCTCGTCGGTGTGCACCCATTTGAACCACGGGTAATCGGCCACAGTAGGCACCCCAGCGGGTGCGCGACCCGGCACGCCTGTGTTCATGAAACACATGCGCGAGATCAGCTCAGGGTGGCGCAGCGAGAGGCCGGCGGCGATTGGTCCACCCCAATCTTGAGCAACGATCGTGATGTTGTTCAGACCAAGGTGTGTGACCAGCGCGTCGAGATTGTCGACGTGGTCACGAATTGAGTAGTCGCGGTCTTGGGGCGTGGCACTCTTGCCGAAGCCCATGTGGTCGGGCACGATGACGCGTCCGTATTTGGTGAGCTTAGGGATGAAGTTGCGATACAGATAGCCCCACGTGGGCTCTCCATGCAGACACAGAATGGTGTCGCCGGTGCCCTCGTCTACGTAGTGCATCGGAAAGCCGTTGCCCTCGTAGAAGTGCGGGGCGAATGGCCAGGTGCCATCAAATGTTTCTGATGCTTCGATCATGACGACAGCATCGCACAGCCGCTAATTGTGGCTGTCATCCCAACCGACGCCTGTCTCGTGAGCGACTGAGCCACGATTGCGGTTATGCGCGAGTTCTGCGAGCGCGGTTGGGTTCTAGTGCTGTCGCTTCCCTACCATGAACCCAACGTCACCCGCTGGGTGCGAACAAACGAGGCGACCAATGTTCGAATGGAACGAAGAGCAGCAGATGATCCGCAATGCCGTGCGGAGATTCGTCGACGACGAAGTGCGCCCACACGTGGAAGAGCTTGAGCACGGCGATCTCGCGCCGTACGACATTCTGCGCAAGTTGTTCGCCACGTTCGGCATGGACTCGATGGCTCGCGATCGCTTCGCAAAGCAGATCGCCCGCGAGAAGTCGGTGACCGAAATGGTCGCCCGCGGCGAAACACCGCCAGCGCCCGCAGCCGAGCGTTCGGGCGGCGATGGCGGCGGCGCAGCGATGTCGTTAATCCCCATTATCGAGTTGTGCCGCGTATGCCCCGGCATGGTCACCGCAATGGGCGTGAGCATGGGCCTCACTTCGGCCGCGATCATGTCGAAGGGAACCATCGCTCAAAAAGAGCGCTGGGCCCTCGATCTACTCACGATGGACAAGGTGGGCGCGTGGGCTATCACCGAGCCCGGCTCAGGATCTGATGCGTTCGGCTCAATGCGCGCCACGGCTCGTCGCGATGGTGACGACTACATCCTCAACGGCTCGAAGACCTTCATCACCAACGGGCCATACGCCGATACCACCGTGTTCATTTGCAAGCTCGACGATGGCGGACCAGTCGAGAATCGTAAGGTGGTCAGCTTCGTGCTCGACCGTGGCATTCCTGGCTTCGTGCAGTCGAAGCGTCTGCGCAAGATGGGTATGCATTCATCACCAACCGGCCAACTGTTCCTCGACGACGTTCGCGTCGGTCGCGATCGCCTCATTGGCGAGAGCGAAGATCAGCCAGCGGGCGGCCGCGAAGGCGCCAAGGCAACGTTCCAGCAAGAGCGTTCGGGCGTGGCAGCGATGGCGCTGGGAATCATCGAAGAGTGCCTGCAGCTCAGCGTTGCCTACGCCAAAGACCGCGTGCAGTTCGGCAAGCCCATCGGCGAGTTCCAGCTCATCCAGGACAAGCTGGCGCGTATGGAAGTCGCTCGCATCAACGTGCAGAACCTTGTGTTCCGAACCATCGAGATGAGCGCTGCGGGCAAGACAATGTCGTTGGCCGAAGCGTCAGCGATGAAGCTCTACTCAGCACGCGCCGCAACCGAAGTGGCCCTCGAGGCTGTGCAGGTATTCGGCGGCAACGGTTACATGTCCGAGTTCCGTGTTGAGCAGTTGGCCCGCGACGCCAAGGTCTTGCAGATCTATGCCGGCACCGACGAGATCCAGATCACGCACATCGCAAAAGAGTTGCTGCGCGCCTAGAACAACCGATGCCGCTACGGCATTAATCGAACGGGTCGCGTGGTGTGCGTGCGAAGATCTCGCGTACCATCGGCTCGAAATGTTCGAGCGGCTCATGCTTATACGCAGGGTCGAAACAGTTCTGATCCCACTCGGCACAAAATCTGACAGTGGCTTCGTAGTACGGGTGGTCGATGTAACGGTCGCGCTCGTTGCCGTCACGGCCGTAATGCGGGAGCCAGTAGTAGCCCTGGAACAGGCCGTGCTGATTCACGATCCACCAGTTCTGCTCGGTGACGTATGGGCGGATGAGCGCTGCGGCAACCTGCGAGTGATTAGCCGTGCCGATGACATCGCCGATGTCGTGCAGTAACGCACACACGATCGTCTCCGTATCGGCGCCGTCGCGCTCGGCACGCGTGGCCGACTGCAGCACATGGTCGAGTCGCGAGATTTGGTACGGCGATGGGCCTTCCATCTGACGCAGCCAATCCATGATGCGATCGGCTTGCGAATCGATCTGCTCTTTCTCGTGCTCGAACACCAACTCGTAATCGGCACGCGTGCCGTCGGCCATCGTGGTGAACGCAACCTTGCGATCGTCGAAGTGGCTCATCAGTGCACCATCGCATTCGTTGCTTGCCCAGTGAGGAGCGCCAGATTGGCAGAGAAGTCATCGACATCGAAATACACATCTTGGAGATGGCGAGGGCCATTGGGCTGGTACTCGTGACGGGCATGCATCACGCGATAGCCATTCACGAACAGCATGTCGCCGGCCTTCAAGCGGAACGAAACGAAGTTGGCTGGGTCGGTCACGATTGAACCGAGCAAGCGATACGCGCGGTACCACTCTTCGAGATCGGGATGATCAAACGGCAGTGGCTGACGAAGCTGGTTCGAGAACCGTAGGTGGGTGAATCGACCAGCAGCATCGAGCGCTACCAGAGGGGCACGCGTGAAGCCATCGGCCGTCTTCGAGTACTGACGGAAACCAACTGAAACGCGGGCGAGCACTTCGACCGCAGCCGGGTCAGCAGCGCGCAGTTGTTCGAGCACGCTGAATCCGTCGACCACAAAGCTTTCGCCGCCGTCGGCATCGTTCACGAGCATCGCCAGCACTTGGCCACTTGGCGGATGCGTGCGCTGAGCGTTGTCGTTGTGCGGCGGCAGGCCCTCGGCCGTATACGCAATGTTGTAGCCGGTGGGGTCGAGCTTCACGTCGAAGATGAAGCCCAACTGTGAATCGACCAACGCAACATTGATGGCCTTGGCGAAACCGATGACCGCGCCCGGCTCGGTTGGCGAGCCCGAGATGATGACCACACCATCGCGCTGAAACGTTTCGAACATCGCCTGGCGCTGAGACATGCCGGCGAGCACGGCATCGTGATCGAACCATCCGAGTTCGTCGCCATTGCGCCACAGGCGGGCGGTGTACGAGTTGCGGTGCATGGCTCGGTTGAAGCCATCGAACGCCGCGCGCGAGTAGGTGGAGGCATGACCATCGCTCCACTCAATAACGAGCTCACCATCGACGATGGTGGCCGAATGCGATTCGGCGGGTCCAGTGGCGCTCCATGGTTGCCAGCGGCGTTCGTCGGTCTGCACGATGCGACACGAGGCGCACGGACAGTTGTCGCGCAGCCAATCGGCAACCAGCGTGGCGGCGCCATCAACGCACTGCAGTTCGAGGCCCGACGGTTGCCACGATGCAGCCACGAATGCTCCAGCGGGAAGCAGTTTCCCGGAGGAGCCCATTGCGATCTCATTGGGCGTGCTCATTCGACATTCCTTTCACAAATCAACCCCTGTACTTTGCCATACCTCGCAAGGGCCACCAACGTTTGCGCTCAGTCGCATCGCTCGAATCGGCTCACGCGATGGATCGCTGCGTTCGAATCATCGTGAGGCGCTCGCACCATCGTGTACGGATGGGTGAATCGTGCATCGAACTCAGTGAGCAGTCGTTGCTGAAGCGCCTCGTTGCCAACCGTTTGCCAGGCAGCCATCGACTCCCACACGAACACGATGGTGACCTCGCCCGGTCGTGAACCATCGAGCCAGACCTCTTTCGACACAAACAGAATGCGACTCAGGCCATCGGAGAACGCCTCGCCCAGCGTCCACACGTCGTGATCGATGCGGATGAACTCGTCGACATGCTCGGCTGCCATCTCAAACACGAGGATCTCAATCGGCAAGCTCTCGTTGACCGTGTACACGTAACGGTTTGCGTCGGACACGCCTCCACGCTACGGGTTGCACCCCCATGTCGCCCACCCCAGTTGCCCACCCCAGTCATTTCGGGATGGTTAGGGGGTCAGGGGGCGTCGGTGGGGCCATCGAATGGCCGGGCGCCCACTTGATACTTGGTCACCGACGATGAGCCCATCATCAGTTCAGCAATGACTGCGGCCAGCAGGCCCGGCACGATGAACGAGGGTCGTCCCGTGGTCTCAGCAACGAACATGACCGCGGCGAGCGGCACGCGGTAGCCAGCACCGAGGAACGCTGCGACGCCAATCACGATGAACAGAGTGGGGTCGGGGTGATTCACGATGGTTGCCACAATCGAGCCAGTGAGCGCCCCGGCGACAGACAGCGGGATGAAGATTCCCCCGGTCCCGCCGCCTGCAACAGCAGCCGATGTGGCCAAGTTGCGTAGTACGAAAATGGCGAGCACCAGCCAAGCCGAATGCTGCGAGGTGACGGCCCATGTGACCACGTTGTAGCCGGGGCCCACGAGCAGCGACTCGCCAGTGAGCAGTCGCCCGGCACCGAATGTGAGCGCCAGCACGACACCGGCAGCCACCGTGGTGAGCACGCGATGTTTGCCAATGGCGATTCGCTTGGCGATGCGCAGCATGCGCGCAAAACCTCTTGCGGCGATGCCTGCGACGACACCAACAAGCAGCGCTCCGAGCAGATCGCGAAAGAGCAAGCTTGACGAGCCATCAACCGGGATCAATCGTGAGGTGCCATCGATGCTTACGAACGTGAAGTAGCCGGTGGCACTGGCGACGAGCGCTGGCAGGAGCATCCGCCGGGCGAGGTCATCTTGGTATGGCACCTCAAGCGCAAACACGGCACCGGTTGCGGGCGCTTTGAAGATTGCGGCAACGCCCGCAGCGGCGCCGGCCACAAGCAGGGTGCGACGATCTGCATCGCGAAAGACCCGCGGTAAACGGCGCTGCAGGTTTGATCCGATGGTGGCGCCGGCGTACAGCGATGGGCCCTCAAGTCCCATGGGAGCTCCGGAGCCAACGGTGGCAACCGCCGCGACGATTCGAGCGACGAACGGCCGCCACTGCAACGTGTGGTGAGGGTCGTGAAACGCGTGCAGATATTCATCGGCGGTTGCGGACGACGTGCCTTGGCCGATGAAACGGCGCGCTGCCAATCCGACGAGCAGGCCAAGTCCGGGGCAGAACGCGATGACCCAAGGCGACAGCTCGAGAACGCGGTCAAGGCCACCGTGAACAACGCGTTCGAACAACGCGATGAAGGCCCCAACGATGACGCCGGTGATCGCAGCAAGCACGACAACTTGATGCGAGCGCGTGGCTAAGGCCCGAAGCTCGGTACGACGATGTACGGGTATCCAAGTTGTGGCCTTCACGACGGATTGACCCGGGGATATCGTCCGAGGCGCAGTCCTTTATGCATTGGGCAACAGTAGCGTCCGCGCTCTCGCTGGCGGCCGTCCACAACTGACAAGCACGCTGGATGTATGTACGATCTCGGCGCGCCGCAACACGGTTCGGCATCAGCCGGCAACGAGCGTCGTCAACAGGGGGATCCGGCATGAAGCACAAGCCCACCACTCTTCGCGATCGGCTCGGCGCACTGTTCGGCCTGCTGCGCGTGAGCGACAAAGAGTTCAACGCCTACATGGCCACGTACGACGAACTGTTCACCGACTCCCCCGAGAACACCAAGGCCGACTACGACAACGGCGTACCGCTGAGGGGCTACCGGCAGGGCAGCAGCGATGAACTCGAGCAGTTGTATCGCATCATCCACTTGATGTGCACGCTTGGGTCGGTCGAGAAGATGTACATGCCGCCCGTCATTGACCTGCAGCAGTCGGTCTTGAAGAACCAAATTCTGTTCGAGCAGATCGTCGCCAACGATCTCAAGATCGGAGCTGGCGACAAGGTGCTCGATCTGGGCTGCGGCTGCGGAGCCATCGCCGAGAACATCGCGGCACTCACTGGGGCCACTCCGTTTGGCGTGAACCTCGACAAGTCACAAATACAGAAGGCGTGGAAGAACCCCAAACTGCCGGCATCTAATTTTGCGGTCGGCGACTTCAATAAACCGTTTGAGTTTGCCGACGCCAGCTTCGATGCGGTCTACGCGATTCAGCCGCTCACCTACATCACCGATCATGCATTCACGTTCGCCGAGGTGTTCCGCATCTTGAAGCCGGGCGGCAGGTTCATCATGAACGACGTAGCAGCGCTCGATAACTACGACCGCGAGAACGAGCACCAAAAGACGCTGATTCAGCACACCCGCGAGCTCACCGTGTTCGGCGGGTTCTGGTACTACAAGTACTGGGACGACGCCTACCGAAACGCTGGCTTCGAACTCATCACATCTCAGGGTCGCAGCGCAGTTGAGATGATCAAGAAGGAGGTTGCTCTCTTTTCTCGCTACGAAGCCGTGTTCAAGTTCCTCGCCAAGATTCACGTGATCCCAAGAAAGACCTACGCGTTGATGCAGCGCATGAACGAGAACAGCGCTTCGTACATCCAAGCCGAGGAAGAGGAACTGCTTACGTTGAACTGGTACTGCGTCGGCCAAAAGCCAGCGTGAGCTTCAAGCGCAGCTGATTACAAATTCACTTCGACAGAGGTGGCGGCAGCGTCGCCGACAAACCGAGCGGCCGTGATCATGTGGCGCCCTGATGCTGGTCGCCACGACTTGGCCGCGCTGTCGCGAGTGGCAAGTCGGTTGAGCGGAACAACAATCTCAAACGTTGCAGTGGTCCCAGCAGCAACATCGACCCGTGCGAAACCGATGAGCCGAGATGGCGCCTCGGCATCGGGAAGTTGGGCGTAGACCTGCACTACATCGGCGCCATCGCGCTCGCCAGTGTTGTGCACGTTTCCACGCACAACGATGGTCGAGTCGTTGGCCGTTATGGCCACATCGCGCACTGCAAATGTGGTGTACGACAAGCCAAATCCAAACGGGTACGCCGGGGCGATTTCGTTGCGCTCGGCGCGCCACCATCCGTGCCAACGGTTGTAGGTGAAGCTGGTGGCGTCACGATCGAACGCTGGCAGATCGGCTTCGTCGAACGGCACGGTGAACGGCAGCCGAGCCGACGGGTTGAGCGTGCCGAGCAATGCATCGGCAAGACCGGCGCCAGCCTCGGCACCGCCGTACCAGGCCTGCACGATGCCCGAAACGGTGTGCGCCCATTCGGTGGTAATCACTGCGCTACCGGCCTGCATGACAACGACGGTTCGTAGGTTCGCTGCGGCAACGGTGCGGATGAGTTCGACATCGTCGGGCAGCAAGCGCAGAGAACTCCGGTCGCCACCGCGGCTGAACATTCGCGGCCGTTCGCCCAAGCGGTCGGGCTTAGTGATCGGCGCCAACTGCTCGATGCGTTCTTGGAATCGATCGACCACATCGGCTTCATCTCCGGGCGGGAACAACGTCATCAGCGAGGGGTCGGTCTCGCCGATGTATTCGCCTTCGTCGAGGTATGTGTACCCCACCACCACGATGGCCACATCGACTGCGCTGGCAACCTGAACTGCACGGTCAGCCTGTGAGCCATCGTCGTAGGTGACGTGATCGATCGCGTCACGCAAACCGTCGAGCACGGTGCGACACGAAAGGTCCCACACATCGCTCGAGCCGCCATCGCCAATGTTGACCGTGTCAGCGAGTCGGCCGAACACCGCCACGGTGCTAGTGCGCGCAATCGGCAGCGCAGGCTGCGCGTTGACGAGCTCATTACGCAGCAACACCACCGAACGACCGGCCGTTTCGCGTGCAAGCGCGCGGTGCTCGGACGAACCAAGAATCGCTGCCGATGGCGATGGCGCCGAGAGCACCCGATCGAACCGAAGCAATGTGGAAATCACCCGCTCTACGGACCGGTCGACATGCGCCCAACTGACCTCGCCGCGTTCGATGGCTGCGGGCAGATGCTGCTGACGCACCATGCGATATGGCATCTCGATATCGAGGCCTGCAACGACCGAGGTGCCGGCGTCGCGGACACCCAGAATCCAATCGCTGATGACAAAGCCTTCGAAGCCCCACTCGTCGCGGAGCACATCGTTGAGTAGTTGATGACTCTGTCCGCACCATTCGCCATTGACGCTGTTGTACGCCGACATCACCGACGAAACGCCTTCGTCGATCACCCGACGGAAGTGCGGCAGGTAGACCTCGTGCAGCGCGACATCGTCGACCAGAACATCGACGTTGAACCGAGCGTTCTCCATTGAGTTGCAAGCGAAGTGCTTCACGCATGCCATCACATGCTGTTGCAGACCACGGGTGAGCGCTGCACCAAACTCGCCCACGTGGTGCGGATCTTCGCCGTATGTCTCTTGCGCTCGGCCCCAAGCTGGGTGGCGCAACAGGTTGATACACACCGCACCAGTGAGGTTGGCCCCAATGGCGCGCAGTTCGCTGCCGATGGCATCGCCAATGCGTTGTTCGAGGTCGAGGTCCCATGTGGCACCGCGAGCCATGGCCACTGGGAACGCCGTGGCGTTGCCCACGACTGCACCGCGTGGGCCGTCGGAAAAGCGGACACCTGGGAACCCGATGCGATCGAGTTCGGCACCGACGAACACCGACTTGTGGTAGCCGTCGTCAGACATGAACTTGAGTCCAGCCCACGTGGGCGCATCGCCGTCGAGGCACCACAACTTCTCATGATCTGAAAGCGTCGCGACTAATGCCCGAGTGGCCTCGTACACAGAAGCGCCGTTGTCGATTGCCCGGCGAGCGTCGTCGAAGGTAAGGACTGCTGGCAACGACTCTCGAGTGTGATCCACGGTTCAATCCAATTCGCAGGCGATTTCAGGAACACGCAGTCTCGCCGGTTGAGTCAGTGGATGTCGATACGCAAGCCGGTGAACTCAGGGTGTCACTTCGACTGCAACATCGGAGTCACGAGACACTGCTTGCGCAGGCTGAACGCCTGCCTTCGCAGGCTTGCGCAGGAAGAAATAGAGCGTTGGGGCAAGGAATGCAAAGTAGGTGATGACACGAATATTCTCGGCCGCCTTGTGCCAACCAAAGAACCCCTTCATGAAGTCATAGAAGGTGCCCGATGACCACATGCCTGACTCAACGGTCCAGGCCGGCTGCACGAGCCATCCACTTTCCCAGCCGATCAACTCGCGATACTCGTGAACCGATTTACCGGCAAGACCGGCTGCAAACATGATGAGCAACACTGCAGTTACCGTAAAGAACAGTTTCAGGTCGATCTTGCGGCCACCGGCAAAGATTGCAACGCCCAACGCAACTGCTGCAACGAGCCCAAGCAACCCACCAAACACAACCGAGCTGCCGGAAGATGACGTGGTTTCGGCACTCAGCAAGAACAGCACCGTTTCTAAACCTTCACGCACAACTGCAACAAACGCGATGGTGAAAAGTGCTGTCTTTGCCGACGTGTCTACTTTGGCTCGCAGTTCAACGCTGAGGTTTTGAGAATTCCTGCGCATCCAGAAGATCATTTGGGTGAGCACTGCAGCCGCAGCCAGGGCGATTGTGCCCTCGGTTGCCATCTCAACTTTTCCGTTGAGCCCATCGACTGCGAGATAGATACCAGTTCCAACAACCACGCATGCAACGACCGCTGCGGCTGTACCCCACCACACGTACCGAGCATCTTCTTTTCGATTGGTTTTCGAAAGATACGCGAGCAGGATGGCAACAATGAGCGAGGCCTCAAAGCCTTCGCGTAGCGTGATGAGGAACGATGTGGTCATGAGTTGATGTTAGGCGTGCCTAACACTCATGTCAAGTCATCAGCTACAGCCGCTGGTACTTCCGCAGCTTGGGCATGCATGACACGAGCCGGCACGTAGCATCTGCACACCACACTGCATGCACATTGGTGCATCTGACTGACGCACGCGAGGGGCGCCAGCAGCAGGAGTGTTATCGCTCTTTGGTGCGATAGGCGCCAACCCAAGTTCGATCGACATGGCGAGGTCGCCAGCCGAAGGAATGGTCTTTGGATCGCTGACGATGTCGCTGCCGGTGCGGGTCTCGATGGCGCTCTCGTATACACCTGGCAGGGTTGGCTGCAGGCGCTCGTCGACCGAGAAGATACCCAACTCTGAACGCTCGTCGTAGGTGAGGTACTCGAGGCCGAGGCGACGGAACAAGTAGTCCATGATCGACGAAGCAAAACGAATGTCTGGGTCGTCGGTCATGCCGGCTGGCTCGAAGCGCATATTGGTGAACGCCTCAACGAAGGCACGCAGCGGAACGCCGTACTGCAAGCCGTAGCTGATGCTCTTGGCGAACGCATCCATGATGCCGCTGAGTGTGGAGCCCTGCTTCGACACGGTGAGGAAGATCTCGCCGGGCTGACCGTTGGGGTATTCGCCAATGGTGGCAAAGCCCTTGCAGTCGGCAACGCGGAACTCGAAGGTGCGACCACGGCGGCTGCGTGGGAGCTTCTGGCGCACTGGCTGATGAACAACCTTTTCGATGATGCGCTCGACGGTCTGCGCCACAGCGGTGCCGGGCGTAAACATGCCGTCGGCGCCGATGGTTGCATCGCCCTTCTTGCCGGTGGACAGCGGCTGAGCGACCTTGCAGTTGTCGCGGTAGATAGCAACGGCCTTGAGGCCAAGCTCCCACGACAACAGGTGCAGCGCTTCGATGTCTTCGATCGTGGCCTCTTGGGGCATGTTCACGGTCTTCGAAATGGCACCCGACAAGAACGGCTGGGTGGCGGCCATCATGCGCACGTGGCCTTCGTAATGGATGGTGTTGTCACCCATGCTGCAGGCGAACACGGCGATGTGCTCGGGTGCGATGTGGGGGGCACCAAGGATGCTCTTTTCGACATCGATGTAGGCCGAGATATCTGCGATCTGCTGCGGCGTGTAGCCGAGCTTGCGCAGCGCACGAGGAATGGTCTGGTTGATGATGCTCATGTTGCCGCCACCAACGAGCTTCTTCATCTTGACCAGACCAAGGTCGGGCTCGATGCCGGTGGTGTCGCAATCCATCATCAGACCAATGGTGCCCGTAGGTGCCAACACACTGGCTTGGCTGTTGCGCACGCCGTACTCTTCGCCGTCGCGCACTGCGTTTTCCCACGCATGCTGGCCGGCGGCAACAAGCTCAGATGGAACAGCGTCGACAGCTTCGATTTCGTAGCTGGCATCACGGTGCATGCGCAACACGTTGAGCATGTGCACTTCGTTCTCGCTGAATCCGGCGAACGGACCCATGCGGCTGGCGGTGCGGGCGCTGACGGCGTAGGCATGGCCGGTCATCAACGAGGTGAGCGAGGCTGCCCAGGCACGACCCTGTGGTGAGTCGTATGGAAGGCCCAATGCCATCAGCAATGCGCCGAGGTTGGCATAGCCGATTCCGAGCTGACGGAACTGACGGCTGGTCTCGCCGACAGATGGCGTTGGGTAGTCGGCGCGGCCGACGAGAATCTCTTGGGCGGTGAACACTGCCTCAATGGTGTGCTTGTAGGCATCGATATCGAAGTTGCCTTCTTCGTCGAGGTACTTGAGCAAGTTGATCGAGGCCAGGTTGCACGCCGAGTTGTCGAGGTGCATGTATTCGCTGCATGGGTTCGAACCATTAATGCGACCGGTTGCATGTGCGGTGTGCCACTTGTTGATGGTGGTGTCGAACTGCAGTCCTGGATCGGCGCACTCCCATGACGCAGTGGCGATCTGACGCCACAGATCGCGGGCGCGCAGGGTCTTGATGACCCGGCCATCGGTGACAGCGGTGAGGTTCCAGTCGGCGTCTTCGACAACGGCCTGCATGAACTCGTCGGTGATACGAACCGAGTTGTTGGCGTTCTGGTATTGAACGCTGAACGAATCGACGCCGTCGAGGTCCATGTCGAAGCCGGCATCGCGCAGCACGCGGGCCTTGTTCTCTTCTTTGCTCTTGCACCAGATGAACTCTTCGACATCTGGGTGATCGACGTTGAGGATGACCATTTTCGCGGCACGACGGGTCTTGCCGCCGCTCTTGATGGTGCCTGCCGACGCATCGGCGCCACGCATGAAGCTCACGGGGCCGCTGGCCGTGCCGCCGCCCTGCAACAGTTCTTGGCTCGAGCGGATCTTCGACAGGTTGATGCCCGAACCCGAGCCGCCCTTGAAGATGGTGCCTTCTTCGCGGTACCAGTTGAGGATGCCGTCCATCGTGTCGTCGACAGAGAGGATGAAGCAGGCGCTGGCTTGCTGAGGCACACCGGCGACACCGATGTTGAACCACACTGGGCTGTTGAACGCTGCTCGCTGGGTGACGAGGATGAACTTGAGTTCATCGCTAAATGTGTCGGCCTCGGAGTCGTCAGCGAAGTAGCCGCCCTCGATGCCCCAACGCGTGATGGTGTCGACAACGCGGTCGATGACCTCACGCAGCGAACCCTCGCGCTCGGCAGTTCCGGGGGTGCCACGGAAGTACTTCTGGGCCACGATGTTGGTGGCGTTCAGCGACCAACCCTCGGGGAACTCGACGCCGAGTTGCTCGAACGCGACTGTGCCGTCTTTCCAGTTGCTAATGCGCGCATCGCGACGTTCCCAAGACACCTGATCGAAAGGATGCACACCTGGCGAGGTGAAGTGACGATTGAGTCCAATGGAGAGTCGTTCTGGCGCTAAAGACATTTGGGTTCCTGCTTTCGAGACGGAATTGTGGGGTACTTCGGACGTACCCGGGTAGTTACTTGGTGCAATGAATTGAGCTGGGGACGGAAGGTGAGCTTGCCCCCGCAAGTTCACGGAGCCATTGCTCAACAACCACAACATGTTGTGCCTAGCAACCACGATTTTGAGATCGCGCCACAAGCAGTTGGAAGATTACATCACTGTAGTTACATCAATGTCAAGTACCACTTTCGCGCGAACTCCGCGCGATTTGGGTGATACCGAAAACATTTTTCGATCTGTTTTGGCCGCGGTGAGAGGTCGCAGGTTTAGGACACCTGCCCCGAGTCGAACATCTGCTGAGGGATATTTCAGCTCTGTGCGTCTCCATTCCGCGCCTCGTCACCGCGGCCGTTACGCCATGCAGCGTAGGTGCTGCCGCCTGTGGATAGAAAGGGGCATAACCATGTGAATTTGCTGCGCATAGGGTGTGGAGAGAGCGAATTTGGTATGTCTTTCAGGTAAACACGCCCAAGTTGTCCACAGGCCGATTCGCACCGTGCGTAACGGTCAGTGTGAGGACACAGCCGGAACCGGAACGATCGTTACGGGAATCCCATTCAGCACTGAAGTGCCCGACAGCGGGTCGAATGCCTCATGATCGGCAAGCACATTTGAGTTCACGCCGGCATGCTCAGCGGCCACGCTCATGCGCGTGCCTTCGACGCCATGACCCCACCCGTGCGGCAGGCTCACGACACCTGGGCGAATATCTTCGCTAATTTCTACGGGTGCCTCAACGCTGCCCACACGGCTTGTGACCTTGGCATATCCACCGTTCACGAGGCCCAGTTTCGCGGCATCGTCGGGATGCACAGTGAGCGTGCAGCGAACTTTGCCCTTCACCAACACGTTGATGTTGTGCATCCACGAGTTGTTTGAGCGCAAATGCCGGCGGCCCACGAGCATGAACTGGTCGGGGTCGGGCGTAATCATCGCTGCCGCGAGACGATCGACGTCGCCGATGAGCGGGGCTGCCGCAAGCTCAATTCGGCCCGACGGCGTGCGCAAGATTTCTGGCAAGCGAGGCTCAAGAGCGCCGAAATCGACCCCATGCGGGTTGTCGATCAACGTCTGCAAACTCACAGCCTGTGGATTTGAGCCGAATCCATCCCCAAAGGGGCCTGTGCGCAACATGAAGTCGAGCGTTCGTTCGGGTCCGCGTTGGCCCGTCTCGGCCAACATCGCCAGAATCTCGTCGGCATCGCGGCCGCGGATGGGCGAATTCGGATCTGACACTGAGTGGCGGACCAATGAGGAAATTGACGAATCGTCAACAACCGCAGGGTCGGCGTCGACGCCCTTGCCCTGCAGCATCATCGCAAGCTTGGCCATGACCTCCCATTCGTCGGGTTGACCGTCGTCGAGCGGCAGCACCGGCGGGCTGTAGTTGGCCACATTGCGCACCGCGAACTGCAGCAGCAACAGGTCGTAGTGACCGCGCTGCAACTGTGACGGCGGCGGCAAAATCACGTTGGCGTGGCGCGTGGTCTCGTTGAGATACATATCGACGCTGACCATGAACTCAAGGGTTTCGAGCGCTGCGTCGAGGCGGTTCGAATTGGGGGTCGACAACACTGGGTTGCCGGCCACAGTGATCATCGCACGCACTTGACCCTCGCCCGGCTCGGTGATCTCCTCGGCAAGCGCTGCCACCGGGTACTCACCCATGATCTCGGGAAGGTTGCGAACGCGGGTGTGGCCACGACCGGTCTTGAAACCTGGGCCGGTGCCCGACTGGCCACGGGTGCTGGCGCCTCCGGCGACAGGCATTGCGAACATCGCGCCGCCTGGGCTATCGAAGTTGCCGGTGAGAATATTGATCACGTCGATGAGCCACGACGCTGTGGTGCCGAATTCGGTGGTGGTAGTGCCGATACGCCCGTACACCGTAGAAGTGGGCGCAGCGGCCAACTCGTGGGCAATACGGCGAACCACGGTGGGGTCAAGGCCGGTGGTAGGAGCAACTGCCTCGGGGGTGAACGCAGCGCTGGCCTCACGGATTTCGTCGAGGCCGTTGAGTAGACCCAAAACAACGGGGCCGGGGTCGGCCAAGCCATCGGCGAACAACACATTCACGATCGACATCAGCAGCAGCGCATCGGTGCCTGGACGAATAGCCAACCACTCGTCGGCTTCTTCGGCGGTGCGGCTACGGCGGGGGTCGACGACAACGAGCTTGCCGCCACGCGCGCGAATTGCTTCGATGCGGCCGGGGAAATCGGGGGCGGTGCACATGCTGCCGTTCGATGCGTAGGGATTGCCGCCGAGGATCATCAAGTAATCAGTGCGATCGAGATCGGGCACCGGCACGCTGACCGCTGTGCCAAAGACATAGGCCGATGCAACCTGGCGCGGCGCCTGGTCGACGGTAGATGCGCTGTAGCGCTGACGGGTGCCAACCGATTGAAGCAGCACGCGGTTGTACATCATTGCCGACAAGCTGTGCGCCCCTGGGTTGCCGAGATACACAGCAAACGCCTCGCGGCCGTGGCGGTCGATGATGCCATTGATACCCGCGTGAACCTCTTGCCATGCCTCATCCCATTCGACCTCGACATGCACGCCGTTGCGCTTCACCAAGGGCTTACGAATGCGATCTGGGTCTTCGTGTAGCTGCTTGAGGGTCGAACCCTTGGGACAGATGAAGCCGTGGCTAAACACGTCGTCGCGGTCACCGCGGATGCGTACCACCTGTGAGCCTTTGAGAGTGATCTCGAGACCACAGCTGGCTTCGCAGAGCGGACACGTGCGAAATGCGGTGCGGGTATCGCCAGCGAGGTCGGGTTGCGTGGTGGTTGCAGTCGACGCGGTTTCAGTCATAGTGGCAGTATCGCGCTGTGCAACGCCTCTACCCGCTACCCGCCACACCGATCACCATCGCTGAGGCGTATGGCATGCCCCGCCCCGCAATCGGCGACGGACGGCCGTGGGTCGAGTTGTGCATGGTCGCCAGCCTCGATGGGTCCACTGTCTTCGACGGCGAGTCACGCGGGCTCTCAAGCGACACCGACCGCGAGGTACTGCTCACGCTGCGCCGATTTGCCGATGTCGTCATCGTTGGCGCCGGAACCGTACGCAGCGAGGGTTACGGAGCCCCGCGCAAGCCAGGCCAACGCATCGGCGTGGTGAGCCGCACCGGAGCTGTCGATGCAAGCAGCGCACTGTTCGCGAGCGGTGCCGGCTTTTTGATTCTGCCCGAGGACGCTCCACCAAGCTCGATCGAGTCGGTGCGCGCCGGCGTCGGTGAGATCGATTTTGATGCCGCCGTGCGTTCGCTACCCGGCAACCCCGCCTTCGTGCATGCCGAGGGTGGGCCCACGCTGAACGGCGCGCTCGCTGAAGCCAATTTGATCGACGAGATCAACCTCACGACATCGCCCCAGATCGTGGGCGGCGATGGCGCTCGGCTGATCACCACCGCTCCCCCGCTGAGCCGGCGGTTTCACCTGGCGCATCTGCTTGAGGACGACGGATTTCTGTTCAGCCGCTATCTGCGCGCTGATTAGCCCTTGTTTGATTGCAGCTTTTGTAACAGCTTCAGCTCGCGGGCGAAGTCGCCGGCCGCATCGAAGTTCTTGTAGACGCTGGCGAAGCGCAGGTAGGCAACCTCATCGAGTTTGCGGAGGCTGTTGAGCACCGCCAAGCCGA
>CAMASN010000043.1 GCA_945861025.1 Ferrithrix thermotolerans DSM 19514 | reverse complement strand
GGTTCGCAGGTGGGCTATCGCGTGGTCGAAGTGCTCTTCGGCCAAGACACCGAAGGCGTGGGTCGCACCGAGGCCGTCACCGGTTCGCTCACTTTGGATGGCACCACGGTTTCTGCGGCCACGTTCACCGTCGACATGAAGACATTGGTCTCCGACGATGCGCGTCGCGACCGAAAGTTCGTCGGCGGCATTATGAACACGGCCACCATTCCAACCTCAACCTTTGCGCTCACCGCACCAATCGACCTTGGCACTGCGCCAGCCGATGGCGAAGAAATCACGGTCTCGGCAACGGGCGATTTACTGTTGCACGGCGTGACCAAGCCGGTCACGTTTGACCTCACCGCAAAGCGCACTGGCGGCACCATCGCTGTAGCCGGATCAATCGACGTGAAGTTCGCCGACTACAACATCGACAACCCATCGGGCGGTCCGATAACCACAGAAGATCACGGGCTCATCGAGTTTGCTCTGGCGTTCAGCCAGGGGTAGCTGACGAACCCTGCTGATTGCGTTCCCACGCTGCCGACAACGCTGCGTACTTGCCGCCGAGCGCTACGAGTTCGGCGTGCGAACCCAACTCGGCGAGAGCACCATGGTCGACAACAGCAATGCGATCGGCGCGTCGAACCGTAGACAAACGATGCGCCACCACGATGACAGTGCGGTTGAGCATCAACGATTCGAGGGCTCGCTCGACCTCGGCTTCGGTGCCAGGATCGAGGTTCGACGTTGCTTCATCGAGCACCAGCACAGCGGGATCAACAAGCGCTGCTCGGGCCAGCGCAACCAACTGACGTTCGCCTGCAGACAGACGAGAACCCCGCTCGCGCACTTCGGTGTCGAGCCCCTCGGGGAACGCAAGGAAGTGATCGAGCACACCAATGCTGGCCAGTGAGGCAGTGATCTCTTCGTCGGTAGCCGAGGGCCGCGCAATGCTGAGGTTGTCGCGAATGGTGCCGCTGAATAAGAAGCCCTCTTGAGGCACCACAACGACCCGCTCGCGCAACGACCGCAACGTGGCCGACCGCAGGTCGATGCCGCCAAACGAGACGATGCCCGAGGTCGGGTCGTACAGACGCGACATCAGCTTTGCGAGCGTGCTCTTGCCGGCGCCCGTTGGGCCCACCAAGGCCAATCGCTCGCCGATACCGACCGTGATCGTCACGTTGTTGAGCACGGGGCGCGACGGAATGTATTCGAAGCTCACGTCGCTGACCACAACCTCGCCAACGGTTGGCAGTTCAACTGCATCGGCGATCTCGCTGACCTCGGGGTGCGTATCGAGAATGCCGAACAACTTCTGCAGCGCCGCACCCGAAGACTGAACGGTGTTGTACAGCTGCGACAACTGCTGAACCGGATCGAACAAGCTGCCGAGTAGCAACACGAACGCCGTGACCACGCCCACGCTGACCGAGCCCCGATGCACAAGCCATCCGCCAACGCCAATCATTGAGGCAGTGGCGAGAATGCCGCAGAACTCAACGAGACCGAAGTACCACATTGAGACCTTGATGCTGTCCATGTGACTGGTGAACAACGCCTCGTTCGTCTCGTGAAAGCGTCGCGACTGTTCGTCTTCACGGGCGAATGCCTGAATGACACGAACGCCGCTGATGCCCTCTTGCAGCGCGCTGAGGTTGTTACCAACTCGCTCGCGCACTACGAGGTAGGCGCGGTTTGAGTCACGCTGGAAACGAATGGAAGCCAGCACGATGATGGGAAACACCACCATCGCCAGCAACGTGAGTTCCCAGCTCAGAAAGAACAACACCACCAACGCCATCAACACCATCAGGCCGGCCGACACAAACTGCAGCAGGCCCCACTGGATGAGCTCGCCCATCGACTCGATGTCGGCAGTCATACGCGAGACGAGCACACCGGTTTTCTCACGGTCAAAGAACGACAGACCCTGGCGTTGCAGATGATCGAAGACCCGCACGCGAAGATCGCGAAGGAAGCCCTCGCCGGCGCGGTTGATGTAGACGAACTGCAATCGAGCGATGAAATACGCTGCGATCGTGGTGACGATGTAGGCCGCCACCGCAATGTTGAGCGAGTGCCCGTTCTTCTTCACGAGGCCTTCGTCGATGCCGAACTTCACGATCACTGGCCCGGCCAGCGTTGTGGCAGTCCAGAACGTGACCAGCACAAGCGCTGCCCGCGTGGTGCGTCGATACGGCACCGCCAGATCCCACGCTCGGCGGATCACTTTTTGGGCCGTGTCGCGGTCGAGCATGTCGTCTTTGGAAACTGCGTTCATTGACCACACGGCTACTCGCCCCCGATTGGTTCAGCGTCGAGATCGAGATCGAGATCGGCATTGGCTTCGGCATCGTGTTCGGCAAACGAGGCCAAGACCTCGCGATATCGAGCGTTGCTCGAAATGAGTTGGTCGTGAGTTCCTTGGGCAGCAACGCGACCGCCGTCGAGCAACAACACGTTGTCGGCCAGCGCAATGGTGCCCGGACGATGAGCGATCACGATGGTGGTTCGGTTGCGCATCACGGTGGCCATTGCCTCGCGAATCTCGTGCTCCTTCGATGGGTCGACAGCCGACGTGGCGTCGTCGAGGATGAGTAAGCGCGGGTCGGCTAACACGGCGCGGGCAATAGCGATGCGCTGCCGCTGGCCGCCGCTGAGCGAGAAACCCCGCTCGCCCAAGATGGTGGCGTACCCCTCGGGCAGGTGATCGATGAACTCGTCGGCGCCGGCAAGGCGAGCAGCACTCACAATGCGTTCCATTGAGGCATGCGGATCAGAGAAGGCAATGTTCGCGGCCACGGTGTCGTGAAACAGCAGGGTGTCTTCGAACACAACGCCAACCGCGTGACGTAGTTCGTTGAGTTCAATCGAGCGAAGGTCGCAACCATCGAGTTCGATGCTGCCGGCTTGCACATCGTAGAAACGCAGCAGCAAGCGGGTGACGGTGGACTTACCCGTGCCGGTGGCGCCAACGATGGCAACCGACGATCCCGCTGGAATCGAGACGTCGAACCCGTCGAGCACTGGCCTGTCGGCGTCGTAACCGAACCGCACATTGCGCAGTTCAAGGGCGCCGAGCTGACCGGTTTGCGGCAACGCAACGGGCTGAGCCGGGCTCACCACCGCCGACTCGGTACCGAGCACGTGCTGCACCCGTTGCAGCGCTATCGCAGCACGCTGTCCGGTGGCCAATGTCATACCGATGGTACGCATTGGCCAGATGAGCAGCATCACGCTTGAGTTGAACTCGACGAGTTGGCCGATGGTCATGTCGCCGTTGAGTACCCGATGGCCACCAATTGCCAACACGCCAATCAGGCCGAGCGATGGCAACACATCGATGGCGGGCAGGAAACGACTGCGGATCTTGGCGGCCTCAAGCGAGACGGCCCTGATCTGATCGGCTTCGCTGAGTAGCTTGCGCGCCTGCACGCCTTCGGCACCAAAGCCTTTGACCACGCGAACTCCCGAGATGGATTCTTCAACAACCGTGGCCAGCGCTGCCTGACGGTTCTGCACCGCCATCACGGCGGGATGAATCTTGTTGCTAAATCGACGCGCCGACACGTTGACCAACGGCAATGGCGCCAACGCAAACAGGGCCAGCAGCGGGTCACTGGTGAGCAGCAAGACCAGAATCGCGACCACCTGGAAAAGGTTGCTGATGGTGACCGGAATCATCACCACGAACGCCTGCAGTAGCTGCAGATCGCTCGAGGCTCGGCTCATCAGCTGACCCGTCTGGGCGTGATCGTGATAGCGCACATCGAGGCGGATGATGTGGTTGAACAACCGTTCGCGCAGCACGGTCTCGGTGCGACGACTTTCGCGAAACGCCAACCATCGCCGCCACGAAATGAAGATGCCTGCGAGCACGCCGACGGCGCCAATAATGAGTGCCCACTTCAACAGAGATTCGTTGCCGCGAATACCGCGGTCGATGGCGTTACGGATGAGGCGCGGGACGGAAACCTTGGCCGCAGCCCAGCAGATACCGACAACGACGCCAGCTGTGAGACCACGCTTTTGCTGGCCGAGCAATGAAGTGAGAAGCCGCCACGGTGTGCGCTCGGCAGCAGGCTGCGCCTCTACCCCTTCAACCACCTGCGCCACTTGTTCCCCCGATTGCTTGCGTACGCAATCAGAGTAGCGGTTGACCTCGTTGAGCAAACAGTCTGAGCAGAACCCCCATGCGTTGGTTCGGCCAGTTCTTGCTCACGTCGGTGTGGCACCTATCGTCAACTCATGGCTCAAACTTCCGCAGAACAAGTTCGCGACGATGTCAACACATGGCTCGACTCAGCATGGGATCCCACAATCACAGTTGCCGAGTGGTGGAAGCGTCTCGCCGCAAGCGGTTACGCATCGCCGATGCTGCCCGAATCAATGGGTGGCAAGGGCTACACCCGCGACCTTTCGATAGCCGCCAGCAACGCCATGGGCGCTCGAGGCGTGGTCGGCGCAGCGATGGGGCTTGGCTTGATGTTGGCCGCTCCCACTATCGCCGTGCACGGCTCACCCGAGCAACAGGCCGACTACATTCCTCGCATCCTTGATGGCACCGATGGTTGGTGTCAGTTGTTCAGCGAGCCAGGTGCCGGCTCCGACCTTGCTGGACTCGGCTGCAAGGCCGAGCTCGATGGCGACGAATACGTCATCACCGGTCAGAAGGTTTGGACCAGCGGCGGCCAGCACGCCGACTGGGGAATGCTTCTCGCGCGCACGAACCCCGACGCGCCAAAGCATCAGGGCATCACCTACTTCGCGTTCCACATGCACCAGCCCGGTGTCGAGGTTCGTCCACTGCGCGAGATGACCGGCCGCGCGATGTTCAACGAAGTGTTCATCGACGAAGCCCGCGTGCCAGCGGCCAACATCATCGGCGGACTCAACAACGGCTGGGCCGTTGCGAATACCACGCTGATGGTCGAGCGGGCAAGCCTTGGTAGCGGCAGCAGCAGCGGCCTTGGCGTGGCCCTGCCCGGCTCGCTTGCCGGACACCTCGAGCGCACAGTAGGCGAGTTCGTTGTCGAGCGCACCGGTTCTTCGGCGAGCTCCATCGGCGGCGGCACCGTAAAAATGCTCACCGGGTTGGCTCGCCACACCGGCTGCATCGATGACCCCACGATTCGTCAGGGACTCGCCGAGCTGCACACGCTCACCGAGGTGAACAAGTTCAACATGTTGCGCGCCCGCAGCGGCCAGCGCTCAACACAAGTCGAGGGCAACCTCGCCAAGTTGCTCACCACGCACACGCTTCGCCGTGCCCGAGAAATCGGCAACCAGATCATCGGAGCCCAAGGCATGTTGTGGGGCCCCGATTCGCTGTCGGGCGGCATCGTGCAAGAACTCACCGTGTTCTCGCCCGGACCATCGATCTACGGCGGCACCGATCAGGTGCAACGCAACATCGTCAGCGAGCGCGGCTTGGGCCTGCCCAAAGAGCCAGGCGATTTCCGCACCACGCCGTATCGCGATCTACCTAAAAACGGCTGACGCCACTTACGCGTAGGGGCGCAGCGCCTCGGTGATCCGAGCCTTGGGCCTACCGACCAACGCCGTTGTTGGCGTGACCACCACGGGCCGTTGCAGCAATGCTTTGTGCTTCACCAACATCTCGATCACCTGCGCAGGCGTCTGCACATCGGCATCGGTGAGGCCCAGTTTGGCGAAGTTGGCGTCTCGACGAACGAGGTCTGTGGGAGCGTCTTCGAGCTTGGCGATGATGTCAGCCAATGTCGCCGCGTCGGGCGGGGTCTTCATGTACAACACGATGTCGGCGGCGACGCCAAGGTCTTTGGCAATGCTCACGGCATTGACCGAAGAGTTTCAATTCGGGTTGTGATAGATGGTGATCTGAGCCATAGCGCAAGGCTAGGCCGTGCGGTGCGCAGAGGCCGGTTCTGGCACGACTCCGTTTACCTCTGCGTCTCGATGGCTTCCTCTGTGTCTACACAGGTTCCGCTTGGGACATCGCTGTCACACCCCCTGAGTACATTGCGGCGTACGGCTTCCCCCTATACGTCAGTCCTCAATTTGGGGGTTCGTTATGCCTGTTTCTGCTCACGGCCGTGTGCCACGCGCCCGCATCGACCCAATCGTCAATGCCCACCAAGCCATGCTTGTTTTCGAACTCGCAATGTCGTTACCGTTGCGGCCCGAAACATTGGTGATGTTCCTCGACGAGCTGTGGCGGGGTCACGAATTGGTGTCCATCAACGACACAACCGATCCGTTTCACGTGGTCGATGTTGCGAACACCATGGGCGCCTATGGCGCAGCCAGTGACCACACCGTAGGTCTCGTGATCGCCACAGTTCGGCCATTCGGCGACATACACACCAACGACCGCGAACTGTGGCTCGAAGCTGTCAGTGCCGTCGAAGCGTGCGGGCTAGAACTCATCGATTGGCTTATTGTCGATAGCTACGGTGCTACAAGCGTGCCCGACCTGCTGGCCGACGGCTCACGCTGGATCCAATAGGTCATCGGCCAATGTGCTGTTCTCCAACGCACGCTCGCGGCGTTGGGCGGGCGAAAGCCGTAGGCCGGCGTTGCGTAGGCGGCGCATCAGCTCACGGCTACTCACCGGCTCAGCACCCGCGGCCACCACCACATCCCGATACTCCTCGGGGACGTCGTAGTGGTCGCCATGAAACCCTCGCGTCGGCATGTCGAGACGCGCAGCGAACTCGTTCAGTTCGTACACACTCGTGTCGCTCACGAGATGGCACCAGCGGCGGCCCCGCCAGTGCCAAATCGGGTCGTCTACCAGAATCGTCAAGGCCTCAGCCTCGCACGCAGCCTTGGGCCACGGCCATTGCCGAAACAGCGTGGGCAACTGCTTCGGCAATGCCGGGCTCGAACGCGCCGGGAATCACTCGATCAGCGGTGGGGTTCGGCACGAACGCGGCAAGTGCGGCGGCGGCAGCGAGTTTCATCGAGTCGTTGCATGTGGTTGCACGAACATCGAGCAGCCCGCGGAACACACCGGGGAACGCCAACACATTATTGATCTGGTTCGCATAGTCGCTGCGGCCGGTGGCCACCACGGCAACGTTGCTGGGCATCAATTCTGGCATCACTTCGGGCACGGGGTTTGCCATCGCGAACACGATGGCGTCGTCGGCCATGTCGACCAACCATTTGGCCTCGATGACCCCAGGGCCGCTGAGACCCAACAACACATCGGCGCCCTTAAGCGCCTCGGCCACGCCACCAGTGCGACCTTCGCGATTTCCGTTGTCTACGAACCACTGCTTCGACGGCACCAGCTTGTCGCCGCGGCCCTCGTGCAAAATACCGGTGCGGTCGACTCCGATGATGTTGGCCACACCCACGAGGTGCAGCAACTTCGCGCATGCAACACCGGCTGCGCCCGTGCCAACCACCGCCACGGTCATATCTGACAGCGACTTACCCACTACTTTGGCCGCATTTTGCATGGCGGCCAGAACCACAATTGCGGTTCCATGCTGGTCATCGTGGAACACCGGAATATCGAGCTCAGCCTGCAGGCGCTCTTCGATCTCGAAACATGCTGGAGCAGCGATGTCCTCGAGGTTGATACCACCGAACGTGGGCGCAATGGCCCGCGCAACGGCAATAATCTCATCGACCGTTTTGGCATTGATGCAAATGGGGTATGCGTCGACACCGCCGAACTGCTTGAACAACACGGCCTTGCCTTCCATCACGGGCATGGCCGCTTCGGGGCCGATGTTGCCAAGGCCGAGCACCGCAGTGCCGTCAGACAGCACGGCAACAGCGTTCGAACGACCCGTGTGTGTCCACACCTTCGATACATCTTCGGCGATTGCTGTAGACACGCGCCCCACGCCTGGCGTGTAGGCCATCGCGAGCTCGTCGGCGTTGGTCACGCTGACGCGAGGGGTCACCTCGATTTTGCCGCCCACGTGCAAATCGAAGGTGGCGTCGGTGATGGCAACCACGCGTACACCGGGCGAGGTGGCCAGCGCGGCGCGCACGGCCTGCTGGTGCTCAACACCCGAACATGCCACCACGAAGCGTCGAGCGCCATCGGCCAACGTGCTCATTGAACGAATGTCGCCGCCGCACGCTGCGATAGCTCGTACTGCACCGGCGATGTCGGCAGCGTCGTCGGCTGCCGCCTCGATGTTGAGTGCGTAACCAGCCGAAGGCTTAGTGAGGCGCTTTGATGATGATGCGTCGTTCGACATGGCTTTCCTTCTTGGAGAAGCCGATTCAGCTGCGACACTCGCAACCGGACCGGCTGGAGTGGAGCTAACGAGTGTGCTCTGTTAAGAGCGGCTGACCCGTGTGCCCCACCCGCAGCTAATAGCTGCCGGTACGGCTACGGGTACGCGTGGTGCCGCTACAGCAATGGCTGCTGCGATTGCAGCAAGCAGGGCGTAGGCAGAAACGATCACGAGGATGACTCTAGAGGAATGATCGCGATCTGCCAAGTGCTAATCGGCATTTCATTTCGGCGTAGGCCAGATGACCCAGTGCGCGCCGCACCCAAACTCAGTGAGCGCACCCACACGACGAGCCGCAGCCGCCGCCCGATGGCGCCGCGCTGGCAGGCGCAGGCGACGAACCAGCAGCACCGACACTGGCGAACACCGACAGCAGGCGCACCGAATTGAGGTGACCGCTTGGGCATGTGGCGGGGTCGCTTGACTCGGCCATTGCGCGCCGCAGTTCGAAGGTGTCTTCGCAGGTACGGCAGCGGTATTCGTAGAGAGGCATCGTCGACACAGTAGCCGTATGTGGGCACGATGGAGCGATGCGTGCTTGACTACACACCTATGAGTCAGGTTCAAACGATGCCCGGTAAGACCGTCCCCGATCTGCAGGAGGTACTGCAGACGGGCGAACCGGTGATGGCTCACATCGTGAAAACTGAACCTGGCGAGTCAGCCGTGGCCAAAGTGCTCGAGGCGCGCATCTACGGAACACCCGTCGAGGCGCTGTGCGGCTACGTATGGGTGCCTTCTCGTGACCCCAAGCAGTTGCCGGTGTGCCAAAAGTGCAAAGAGGTCTACGAGGTCTACCGAGCATTCAACGACGGCCTGCACGACCAACCCGGCGAGTAACGCTTGCCCGGCGCTCGGTGTGCTCTGCTAGGGACATGATCATCGTCGCTGGCACCATCTATATCCCGGCAGAGTTACGAGACGCTGCGGTCGCTGCGTCGGTCGCGCTGCAAGGCGCCACCCGCAACGACGAACCAGGTTGCATTGCCTACGTGTTCGCCGCTGACCCAGTTGCCCCCGATCGCATCTCGGTCTACGAGCGATGGGAATCAGCCGAAACGCTCGAGGCTCACTTTCTTCATGCCAACTACATCGACATGCGCACACTGCTCGGAGCGCATGGCATCACCGGCGCGAAAGTGGCCAAGTACCGCATCGATGCCCAAGGGCCGGTGTACAACGCGTCGGGCGTCGCCACCGCAGTCTTCGAATGAGCGACTCTGACGACATCAGCGCACTAAGAATCCGCGAGGCAGTGCGCGGGCTTGTGGTCGATAGCGAAGGTCGAGTCTTACTCGTTCGTTTCGAGTTTCCGGCCGGCACACGTTGGGCCCTGCCCGGCGGCGGGCTCGATGCAGGCGAAACTCATCACGACGCCCTACGCCGAGAACTCGCAGAAGAAGTGGGACTACATGACCCAATGATCGGCGCACACCTCTGGAACCGACTACACATCGTGGCGTTCATGAGCGGCGAGTTCGATGGCCAACGCGAACGGATCTACGAAGTAGACGTTCCGGCCGGCTTTAATCCGCAGCCACAGTTCAGTTGGGAACAGCTCAACGCCGAGTTCGTGTTCGAGTTGCGCTGGTGGACTCTGACCGAACTGAAGCAGGCCCGCGTAGACACCGCACCGCGCGATCTGGTGCGGTTGCTGCACAACTACCTCACCATGGGTCCCCCGCCGCAGCCGATCGACGTAGAACCGTAAGCCGCAAGCCGCAATCCCTAATCCGTAATGCGCAACGCCATCAGCGGAAATCGCGGCTCGGACTGGCATGCACCGCGGGCATGCTCAAGGCAGTGATGTGTTCGGCGACGATATTGATGACTCCCTCGTGACGCTCGAGACGGCCACGCACAAACAGCGCCGACGCCTCGCGAGCCACGCGCCGATACCGCGCCCAGCAGCCCTTTGAGCACACGATGTTGATGAGCCCGGTTTCGTCTTCGAGGTTCATGAACGTGGTGCCTTGCGCAGTCATCGGCCGTTGTCGATGGGTGACCAAGCCAGCCACCAACACCTTGCTCTGCGGCTCGCGCTGCCACAGCCCCGCAGAGGTAACCACCCCAAGCGCCGACAGACGCGACCGGATGAACTGGGTTGGGTGGCCGTTTGGGGCGATGCCTGTTGCCCACAGATCGGCCACTGCAACCTCTACTGGTTCCATGCCCGCCAAGCGCGGAGCCTGTGCGCCAGTGACGATGCCCTCAAGGCGGTTGGGTCGCGACTGCGCTACGGCCCCAACGCTCCACAACGCCTCGCGTCGATCGAGACCGAAGCATTCGGTGAACGCCCCAGCAGTAGCGAGTGCTTCGAGTTGGGCGAGATCGAGTGACGGCACGCGACGCGTGAGGTCTTCGATGTGAGTGAACGGTCCGTGTTCGATGCGCTCGGTTTCGATGAGCGCAGCCAACGACGATCCGATGCCGCGCACCGAGCCGATGCCCAAGCGCACGGCCTGGCCTGAACACGATGCAGCATCGGGCTGCAACGTGGCCGCCGCCAACGACGTATTGATGTCGGGCGTATGCGTGATGACCCCGTGGCGCGTGGCGTCTTGCACCAGCGAATGTGGCGACCAGAAACCCATGGGTTGCGCGTTGAGTAACGCTGCACAAAACGCCGCCGGCTCATGGAACTTGATCCATGCTGAGGCGTAGACCAAGTAGGCAAACGACACTGAGTGCGACTCGGGGAATCCGTAGTTGGCAAAGGCTGACATCTTCACAAAAATCTCGTCGGCGACATCGCCGGTGATGCCGCGCTCGGCCATGCCCTCGAACAATCGCTCGCGCAGTTTTTGCATGCGCGCCTGCGAACGTTTTGAGCCCATCGCCTGACGAAGTTGGTCGGCTTCGCTGGGCGTGAAGCCAGCGACATCGATGGCCATCTGCATCAGTTGCTCTTGGAACAACGGCACGCCAAGGGTTTTGCCCAAGCTGTTTTCAAGCAGCGGATGCAAATAGGTCACCGGCTCTTGGCCATTGCGGCGCCGAATGTAGGGGTGCACCGACCCACCCTGAATAGGACCGGGGCGGATGAGCGCAACCTCGACAACGATGTCGTAGAAACGTCGCGGTTTGAGCCGCGGCAATGTAGCCATTTGGGCCCGGCTCTCGATCTGGAACACACCCACCGTGTCGGCCCGACAGAGCATGCTGTACACATCGTCTTCTTGCGGAATGGTGGCCAGATCGATCTCGTATCCCTGATGCTCGCGGATGAGATCGACCGCGTAATGCAATGCGCTGAGCATGCCCAAACCGAGCAGATCGAACTTCACGAGCCCCGCCGCAGCGCAATCGTCTTTGTCCCATTGCAACACGCTGCGGTTCTCCATGCGCCCCCACTCGACTGGGCACACCTCGATGATGGGACGGTCGCAAATGACCATGCCTCCCGAATGAATGCCGAGATGGCGCGGCGAGTCTTCGACTTCGGCGGCAAGCTCGAGCACCGCTGCAGGAATGTTCTGATCGGGCAAAGCAGCCGTGGCCGCAACGCCACCCCAACCATCGACCTGTTTGCTCCACGCATCTTGCTGACCCGGCGCGTATCCCAATGCCTTGGCCATATCGCGCACGGCCGAACGGGCTCGATAGGTGATGACATTGGCAACCTGCGCAGCGTGGTGGCGACCGTGGCGTTGATACACGTATTGGATGACCTCTTCGCGACGGTTGCTTTCGATATCGATATCGATATCGGGCGGGCCATCGCGCTCGGGCGACAAAAACCGCTCGAACAACAAGCCCAACGCAACGGCATCGGCCTTGGTAATACCCAGCGCGTAACACGCCGCGCTGTTGGCCGCGCTGCCCCGACCCTGGCAATAGATGTTGGCCCGCTCGCAGAACTGCACGATGTCCCAGACCACCAAGAAGTAGCCCGCAAAATTGAGGGACTCAATGACCGAGAGCTCGTGGTCGATGGTGCGCCACGCCCGCGCCCTGACCGAAAGATCTTCGCCCGCCTGTGGCCGCTCGCCGTATCGACGGCGCGCTCCCGCCTCGACCAACACACGCAGATATTGCATCTCGGTGAGTTGCTCGCCCTGCGCGCCGAGCGGGCATGGGAACGGCGGCAGATTGGGTGCCACCAGCGACAGATCGAAGGCACCGGCGCGCCCAATGGTTGCCGCTGTTTCGACAACACCCGGATAGCGCGCAAAGCGCCGCGCCTGTTCGGCGCCGCTGCGCACATGAGCCGTAGCGCCAGCAGGCAACCACGGGTTCATCTCTTCGAGACTGCGCCGGGCACGCACCGCCCACAGCGCCGTGGCCAAGCGCCGATGCTGTGGCGTTGCGTAGTGCACATCGTTGGTAGCAATGCATGCCAGATCGTGCCGGGCAGCAAGCTCGGCTAGCGCATCGTTGCGCGCCGAGTCGAGTGGATCGCCGTGATCCCACAACTCAACAACCACACGCTCGCGGCCGAACAACGCAATCAGTTGCTGCAGCTCACGCGCCGCCGCAGCCGGGCCATTGCGCACCAACGCCGCCGGCACCACACCATGACGACAGCCAGTGAGCACCCACCAATGATCGCGGCCGACCTCGGCTAATTGAGCCAACTCGAACTGCGGGGCTCCCTTTTCGCCAGCAAGTTGGCCAAGACTCACGGCCCGAGCCAGACGCGCGTAACCAGCGGGGCCATCGGCCAACAACACCACGTGTTCGCCTGGCGGATCGGGTAAGCCCGGCTCAAACCGGGTCATGCCCAGTGTGAGCTCGGCCCCGAACAAGGTGGGAAGCCCAACAGCGCGGGCCGCCTCGGCGAAGCGCACCACGCCATACAGCCCGTTTTGATCAGTGAGCGCCAACGCTTCGAGGCCGAGCCGAGCGGCTTCTTCGGCCAACTGCTCTGGGTGCGATGCGCCGCTGAGAAATGAGAAGTTCGATTGGCAATGCAGCTCGGCATAGGGCACGGTGCGAGCGCCACCAGCGTTGTCGACACGTTGGGCCAGCGGTTCGAACGGTTGGCGTTTGCGGGTAAGCGCTGGACCATCGCCGCCTGCATTGGCACTCGAGCTACCGGGCGCGCGACCATCGGGCCGCCGGACTCGGTCGGATAACGTTTGCTCAAGTTCACGCCACGGCATGGCCGGGTTGTTGAACCCCATAGGACTTGGCAGTGTATCGAACATATGTTCGTATTGCTAGGGGCAAAATCGACTGTTCATGATTCGGGATCGAAGCGCGGCCGGAGTAGACGCAGCGCACCGACGAGACCTTCGTCGGCAAGAGCAATGGCTTCTGCCCAACTGAACCAACGCGCATCGGGGCTCTCACCCTCTGGCGGGGCTGGGTCAGCGTCGGGGCCGAACACGAGATACCGCACATCAAGGTGGGTGTGGCCGCGCGGTCCGGGATGCACATCGATGTGCACCAATTCGGGACCGCTATCGGGATGCCACACGTCGAGGCCGGTTTCCTCGCTGGCTTCGCGTAGCGCACCATCGCTGGGTGATTCGCCGGCCTCGATATGCCCGCCTGGCTGCAGCCAAAGGCCAAGTCGCTTATGTAGATGCAAGACCACGCCGCGGCTGCCGACCACGATGGCCGACGCAGTGACATGCACCGGATCGGCCTCTTCGCTGAAGGGATGCTCGAGCAGATCGAGATGTTCGACAAACGCAAGCAATGAACGCACCTCGCGCTGGTCCACGCCGACGCGGGCAAGTACAGCGTTACGGATGTCGGAGCGCTTGTCGATGTATCTCACCGTAGCGACAGAAGCGACTTGAGCCCAGTCGCACGGCCAGACGCAATGCCAAACGTAATGCCAGACGCAATGCCAGACGTAATGCCAAACGCGGACGTCGGGATGACAAAGGTCCCAACGTAAGTCTGCGCTGCGCTGGTGAACTGGCTATGCCTCCCGAACAAAGGAGTGGCGATGAGAATTGATACGCCACGCGAACCGCATATTGAGCTGGCGCGACCAACCGCACCCAATCGGGGTGCAGCTCGCAAGGCGCTGCGCTACCTGATCGCCGCAGCCGCCGTACTTGCTCTGATCTTTACCGCAAGCACCCTTGGCCCCACAGCGATTCCGCCAGCGGCTGTGATCGTTGAGCCTCGTGTCGTCACCATCACAGCAGTGCCGACCACCACCACGATGGCGACCCCTGCAACCGTCGGCACGCAGGAAACCATCGGCATCGCCGACGGGCTACCAACTGCGCTTCTCGCAGCTCCGGTGCACGTGAAGGTGTTGGCGGGCAAAGCCCAATGGCTGGCCGACGACGCACTCGGAGTCGCCACTGACGGCGACACCCGAATCTTGGCTGGCAAGGTTCTCTACGCAATCGGCGACAACCACGCTTGGCAGCTTGTGGCCTACGTAACCGGCGCCGAAGGTGCCACCGCCATGCCCGAATGCGTGTTCATCGACCAGCCACTCGCTGGAGATACACCTCGAGTGATCGCTGGCGAGCCAGTCATCATCAGCAAGCAACCGATTCTCATCTGCGAGGGCGTCGAAGGACACTCCGGTGGGATCTTCAGGGCCACCCTCGACATCGAGGGCACAGCTACCGGCGAGATCACGGTGAAGGTGGATCTCATCCCATGACGCTGATTCGGAAATCTTCTCCAGTTATGCCCGATTGGCGTCGATACATCTGTGGCCCGCAAGAGGGCCAATCAAGAGATACGCGACACGTATCTGCAGAGCGGCAGGACACATCATGCGCACATTTGATACTCCCAGCGCCGGACGTCGGCGCCTTCATCACCTAGTTGTTGTCTTCGCAACAGCGCTCGCAGCGTCGGCGGTCGCAACGCACCCCGCCAGCGCTCACAAAGTCGAGGACAGAGATCGACAGACCGAGGACTCACGCTACGAGGACTCACGCTACGAGGACTCGCACGACAGCACTCAAGCGCTTCACCTCACGGTTGAGCCAGCGTCGTTGATCATCAGTGAGCCAATGCTCGTGCCGCCGCCCGTCGGCAACGAATCGCCCCCGGTGCAAGCATCCGGCGTCGGTGAATCGTTGAGTGTGTGGGTCCCACCGGGAACGGCTCAATGGTCGGCCGGCGCATACGTCACAAGCCCCGTTGCGGGCACGACCCGAATTCTCAGCGGCACAGTGCTCTATGCCCTCGGCGACAACAAGCCGTGGCGCCTCGTCGCCCACATCAGCGGAGCCGATGGCGTCCGAGTCCAGTCGAGCTGCGAGCCAACCTACGCACAACTGCCTGGCACGCCAGTCTCGGCGATCGTCGGCAGATCGGTAACGATCGGGCACAAGGCCGTAGTCATCTGCTCTGGCGTCTCGGGCAACTCGTCTGGACTCTTCACTGTGGCACTCGATGTCGTTGGCCAGCTCAGCGGCAACGTCTCGATCACCGTTGAGCTCACTCACTGAGCACTACGAGCGGCCTTCACTAAAGGTTTCGGCAAGGTCGCTTCAGCCGCTGCCGATTGACGTCGATACATCAATGCCCGATCACAGGGCGGCGACTCGATGCGCAATGCGCATCCCCAAATCGGCGGAAACCTCATGGCTGAACTCACTAGTCACCGAGCACGATCAGTTTTTCGGCGACGGCTCATCGTCGCTACAACAACTGTCGTCGCGGCCTCGATTGTGTTCACCTATCCGGCCGGCGCAAACAATGCGGGCAAGCCACGCACGCTGACAGCGGCGGCAAGCGGCCTGAGCACGGCGTTCGCCAGCAACGGCCTGCACATCACTGTTGAACCAACGTCGCTGTCGCTGCTCTCGCCAAACCCAGTACCAACGCCGCCACGCAGCGCTGCACCGCAAAGCGTTACTGAGCAAGAGTCTGGTGCCCAATCAGCTTCGATAGGAATGCCCGTGCGTGTGCGGGTGCTCCCCGGAAAAGCTCAATGGCTCGTCGATTCATCCCCTGGCGCGGCGGCACGCGGCAACACTCGAATCCTCGCCGGAACTGTGCTCTACGCTGTCGGAGACAACCGATCGTGGAAGCTGGTGGCACACGTCAGCGGTATCGACGGCGCGATTGTTCTCCCCGCGTGCGTGTCAACGGATACACCTCTCGACGGCGATCTGCAGCGCGCAATTTCGGGCGACACCGTGACCGCCAACGGTCAAGCGATCGTGATCTGCGAGGGCGTGCAGGGCCAATCCGGCGGTGTCTTTTCTGTGTCGCTCGACGTGGAAGGCAGCGCCACCGGCGACATTGACATCACGGTGGAACTGGTTCTCTAAACCGTTCAGTTTGGGACTTTGGTCCCGAGTCATGCGTGCATTTGGCACAGCTCTGCTGCACACGACCTGCCTAGCGTTACAGGTGGTTAAAGGAGTGTGCGATGAGGTATCCAGCAGCTCTACACGACGTGGGTTCAGCGCGCCGATCTGCGGTCGCGTATCAAGCACCGAGAAGCGTCTTCAAGATTTTCTTCGGATTCTGTCAAGAAAACTTCTTTAGTTCCGACGACTTCGCGCCGATAGATCTTTGTCCAACCAGTCGGCGAGCAAGCTATGTCTGACTGGCGCCTACCTCATAGGGAAGAACCTGTCATGGCTGAACCTGATGCACAACTTGCACCTCGAGTCCTGATCGCCGTTGGCGATCCACTACTTCGTCGTGTTGCTTCTACCGGTCTTCGTGACCGTGGTTTCTCAGTAAGTGCAACGAACGAAGAGTCAGCAGCAATCGTGCTGGCTCGCTCGTTCACCCCCGACGTGATCTTGGTGGACTTGCTCCTCCATGGCCCCGGCGGCGGCACCTTGTTCGATGCGCTGCGCGCCTCGGCTGATTGCTACGTGGTGGGCCTTGCTCCACCAGATGCCGAAGACGCTCGCATTCGTGCGCTGCGTGCCGGCGCTGACGATGCTGTCTCGCTGCCGATCTCGGCCGACGAGCTCGCAGCTCGATGCCAGGCACTCCTTCGCCGGCCTCGTCAACTGCACGCACGTTGGGACCCAATGGCGGCCTCGATGGTTCGCATCGGGCCACTCCAGATCGACCTTGGTCGCAAGGAGTTGCGTGTTCGCAACCACGATGTGCCTGTCACCCGCATTGAGTTCGCTCTCTTCGAGCAGCTGTGCCGCAGGCCATCAGAAGTGTGCTCACGTGTGCACTTGCTCGAGCAGGTGTGGGGCCCCAACTGGGTTGGCGACACACATGTGGTCGATGTGCACTTGTCGAACCTTCGCCGCAAGCTGCAGCAGAACGCACCCGAACTTCGGTTCATTCATACGGTGCGCGGCATTGGCTTCAGGTTGAGCAACGACTTGCTTCGTGCAGAGCGCGACCGGCGCGAAGACGATGCACTGAGTGCCTCAGCCTGAGTTGAAAGAACGGAGTTACGAGTACACAGCGGTGATCCACCACTGTTGCTGCTCGACCACGACCAGCAGCGCCTCGCCGCTGCTGGTCGTGAACTGAAATCGGGCCATGCGACGATGCTGGCGGGAATCCCACCAGCGTTCGTCGATGGGCCACGGTCCGGCCCACGCCGCAATGGTCTCGGCGGGCCGACCACGCACTGAAACCGTGTGCGGCGCCGCACTGAGCACACCGCGACCGTTGACCCTCACCACATGTCCGGCCGCATCGAACACCTCGGCTGGCACTGACTCGGCCATCACGGTTGCCGGAGATGGTGCTGGCAGGTGACCCGGCCACGGAGCCTCAACCACGGCAAGCCGTTCGGTTGGTTCGGTGACATCGGCGGTGTCGATACACACCCACGTATAGGCATCGCCAGGCTGACGCCCACCGCGCCACGCGGGAACAAACACCTGTTGTTCCCCCACAAGGCCAGCGACACGAGCCACAGCACGAGCGGCCCATTCGTCGGCCTCAGTGCGACCTCCCCAAAACCCGAGCTGGCTGCCGTCGTCGGAACACACCTCGTCGGGAGTAAAACGCATCAACACGATGCCCCCGCTGAGTCCCCCCGGCTGCTGAATCCATCCGTCGAATTGCCAACGCACCCGTTCGACGATTGCGGCAACGCTGAGCCCATTGGGTCGACACCACAAATGCTCGCTGCGTTCGCCGTGCTCGGTTTCGGCCACCACAGACAAACGCGTGCAGACCCTGCCGTTGGCCACCAACAGATCGTGGAGTTGCTGTGCGAGTTGCTTGGCGGCGAACACCAACGGATCGAGGAGATGCACAGGATCTTCGAATGCCTGGATCACAACGAGCTCAGGCGACGGCGCCACCGCATCGGCGGCACGGTCGTCTCCGCCGCAAGCAATGCGATGCGCAAACACCCCTGGACGACCGAACCGCGCCAACACATCGGCCGCCGGTAGTGCCGCAAGGTCGCCGAGTCGGCGCACGCCAAGACGGCGAAACAAATCGATCAGATCGCCAGACACAGCGGCAATGTCGGCCAACGTAGACACCGACAGCGGATCAAGAAAGGCGCGTGTGTCGTTGGGACCGGACCCAATGATGACCGGCACCGGCACCGGCACTGCAGCGTGTTGCCCCGCCGATTGCCGCGCAGCAACACCTGCGGTGAAGCGACCATCGGCAATGCCGATACCGGTGACCACATTGGGTACGGCATCGATGACGAGTCGCAGCACACGTTGAGCCATGGCCAACTCGCCACCGAAGTAGCGCGATGGGCCGCGCGTCAAGAACGTGAGCGAACCCGGCTCGGTGGTTTCGAGACGCGGCACCATCTGCGCAACGCTGCGCACTGCAGCTTCGAACTCGCGACCATCGCGCGCTGGGTCGTGATCGATGAGCCGCAACGACGGGCAGATCCGTTGCGCCTCGCGGCGGCGATGCCCCTGACGCACGCCCGCCGTGGCCGCAGCAGGTGTGCGAGCGACAACACGGTTCGCATAGAGCACTGCAACTGGTTCGAGCGGCGATGCCCCTGCAGCGACCACCGACCAATCGGGGCACCACAGCACCGCCAGCCGTGGCGGTGCATCGCCGTATGCAACAGGGCGCGCCGACACCGGATTCAGCCAACCTGCTTGAGCGCGACCGACTGCAGCGCGACCGACTGCAGCGCGACATCTGACGCTGACTCGATGCCACCATCGGCGCCGGGAAGCCACACTTCGGTGCGCCGCTCGCGACCCAAGCGACGGCCGCTGGCCACCAGCGTGAGTCGGCGCCGAGCAAGACGCCCTGAGCCATCGCCGAGGCCCTGCCATGTGGGGTGCTGCACGCTGATATCGAGGTCGCAGCTGAACTGCCCCGAGTCACCGACCACGATGAGCACAGCCCCGCGCGCCTGCAACCGCGCCTGAAGTCGCCGAGCAGTACCGGCGCGGATTTGGGGGACACCGGCGAGGGCTACAAGGTCGAACCCATCGATCAACGCAGCGACCATATTGGCCCACGCTGTCTCGCCGAGTTGAGGTGGCTCGGCCACCATGACAAGCCGCTCAAGGGCGATGCCAACTTCGCTGGCAGCGCGCAAACCCAACCCCGGTAAGCCCGCCACGGCAAGCCACGAACCCGCCGCCGATGCGCCCACGACCGCAGCTAAGGCAACCGACATCGCTGCGGCGCCACTACACCCAATGATGCTTCCACGCGTGAGCCCGGCATCGGGGAAGAGTGGCTTGAGCACCGCATGCACCGGCAACAAGCGATCGCGCGCAAACGAAACGGGAGCAACGGTGGTGACCAGTTGGGCGAGTTGCTCGTGGCGAGCCTGTGATGAGTCGCGTTCCATTGGCGCAGTATATCGAACATGTGTTCGATATGTCGGGGGGTTGTTAGGCCCCGACAGATTCGAGGATCAACACGAACCCAGCGACATCGGCGGCGAAGTCGTGGGCACCGAGCGCCACGGCATGTTCGCGTCCAGCGATCGCATGTCCACCCAACACAACGCGTGTGCCTGGCAGAGACTTGCGTAACGCAGCCACTGCATACGCCGTGGAGTCAAGGCGATCGGTGTTGCTCACCGATAAACCAACGGCCACAACATCGCCCGGGATCATCGCAGCTCGAACCAGACTCTCGGCCGGAACATCGGCACCAAGATCGATGACATTCCAACCCGCTTGGCGAACAAGGTCGGCCAGCATGGCCACCGGCAGCGAGTGCGTTTCATGCGCCGGGGCGGCCAACACCACCGTGCCGCGAGTACGACCACGATGAGCGAACCGGGGACCTAAGCGGCCAATAATGCGCATTGCAATGACGGTGGCGGCGTGCTCGACGGCCACATCAAGTTCGCCGCGCTCCCAACGTTGCCCGATAGAAACCATCGCTGGCGATAACACATTGCGATAGATCTCATCGAGGCTGGCCCCCGAGGCAAGCGCCGCTTCGATGACCCCCCACGAACCCTGTAAATCGCCCACCATCAGTCGCCGTTCGAGCCGGTCGGCCCACGGAGCCCGACGCTTACGCTGACTCGCAGATGTAGTGCTGTTGGACTCTTCGGTAACAGCACGAACGCGGAACGTATCGATACCGCTTTGGTTCACCCGCCAGGTGCCGCCCACCTTGTACGCATCAAGCAGACCGAGACGCACGTATCGATACGCGGTCATGTAATGCACACTGAGCACTTCGGCTGCTTGATGCAACGTGAACTCAGCTTCGGGTACCGCAGGTGCTCTTGTCACCGTGTTAGTGCTCGGCCTTCCACTTAGCCAACGCCGCACGACTGCGCTCGAGCAGATCGCCCGGTATGCGCTTGGCGGCCTCGCTGAGACCGCCACCGCCACCATCGCCATCAGAGGCTGTCGGAGCATCTGGCGCGTCGGCCGCCGGCGCAAGATCTTCGAATGCCGGCGGAGTCATACCCGGCTTCCAGTACTGGTACATGTCGCGAACGATGTCGAACAGGCCATCAGAGGTGGAACCCTTGTTCAGATCGACCGTGACCATGTTCATGTAGAGATGCACACCGGCTACTTGGCCGGTATCGAACAGGCGTCGAGCAAGCTCGGCTGCTGGCCGTGGGCCCTTGGCTTCGAGAGCAGATACAAACCGCTCGTGCCCAGAACCGGTGAGATTGCGATTGAGTTCAAAGCGCACCAACCCAGCGATGGTGCTCTTGTTCTCAATGACGCCGACGAGTTGACCCATGAGTCAAGACATTACTTGGCGTCGGCTGTTACCTACCATCCGAACCGTGCGCCAACGCAGAAACGGTGTCCCAGCTAGATCACGAGGGCTTTACCCAACTACGTTGACGACATGGCAGACATTTCCCTCGAAGAGTTCAAGACGCAGGCCGAGGACTTCCTCGCCGCAAACGCTCCCCGCAAAGAAGCCGAGCAAAAGTTTGTTTGGGGCCAAGGCACCGACAAAGTTGCGATGTTCGAAGAGAAGGATCGCAACGACGAAGTTGCCGACCTCCAGCGTGCCTGCGATTGGCGTGCCAAGAAGTTCGATGCCGGTTACGGCTGGATCAGCGGGCCCAAGGCCTTCGGCGGAAGCGAACTACCCAACGCATACCAGCGCGCATTCGACTCGCTCGAAAGCCAATTCCAGGTTCCGAGCCAGAGCTACTTCACCATTGGCCTCGGCATGGTTGCCCCAACCATTGCGGTGCATGCCAGCGACGTAGCCAAAGATCTCTACCTGAAGAAGATGTACCGCGGCGACATCGTTGGATGCCAGTTGTTCAGCGAGCCAGGCGCTGGTTCAGACCTCGCCAGCCTGCAGACCAAGGCCGAGCGCGACGGCGACGTGTGGGTCATCACCGGCCAAAAGGTGTGGACCAGCGGTGCCCACTACAGCGACATCGGCGAAGTCATCGCCCGTACCGATCCAGATCTGCCCAAGCACAAGGGCCTCACCGGCTTCATCGTGAACATGCGTGATCCTGCAGTCGAGATTCGGCCGTTGCGCCAGATGACCGGCGGCGCCAGCTTCAACGAAGTGTTCTTCAACGAACTGCGCGTTCCCGACGATCACCGCCTCGGCGACTTGAACAACGGCTGGAACGTGGCACTCACCACGTTGATGAATGAGCGTGCTGCAATCGGCGCCGGCGGTGGCGGCGGTGGCATCTACTCGCGAATCATCGAAATGACCCGCGCCTTTGGCCTCAGCGACGACCCAGTGACCCGCCAAATGTTGGCCGATCTGCTCATCCACAACAAGGTGTCTGGCTACAACAACCAGCGCTCGATGGACAAGATCAAGGCCGGCTCACTGCCCGGTCCTGAGATGAGCATGGCCAAGCTTGCGGGCACGATGAACATGCGTCGCCTGTGCGACTTCGTCTCGCATGTGCTCGGTGCAAAGATGATCGCCGACACCGGCGAATGGGGCACCTACGCGTGGAGCCAGCTCATCCTCGGCGCCCCAGGCGGCCGTATTGCTGGTGGCAGCGACGAAGTGATGCGCAACATCGTGGGCGAGCGTGTGCTCGGTCTGCCCAAGGATGCAGGCATCGACTCGAAGAGTCCCTTTAACGAACTCAAGGTCGGCACCCAAAAGGGCTGAGCACTTGCCCACTTGGGCGTTACTCAAACGCCTACTTCAGAATGTTCACCGCTCGCGCAATCACCAGCGCAAGGGTGCACAGCGACACCACGGTTTGCAGCATCATCATCAGCTTTGCGCGCGGTGTCAGAGGTAGCACATCGGTTGGACTAAACGCCGTGGCGTTAGTGAACGACACATACAGGTAATCGACAAACGATGAGTGCCAATCACGCGGCGCCAACTCGTGAGACTGCATCTGGGGGAACAAGAAGTCGGGGAACTCGTGCGTGGCTTTGGCCCGCTCAGCCGGACCGCCCCGATCCATCTGCCAGTACCAAAGACCAAACGCGATCATGTTAGTCACCCAGATGGCCCCGCCATTTTTGAGCAGGCCGATGGCGTCAGAGCCCTCGGTACCACGCAGCAAACCGCGAATGAGGAGCAGTGCCGAGATTGCATTTGCCAAGCTGACCACGGCGATCATGATGAGTTCAAACGTTCGCAGCGATGACGAGCCGCGTCGCTTGCCGCCGGGGTTCAGCGTAAGCAGCGAAAGTAACAGCAGTCCCTGCACCGCGGGCAGCAGCCAATGAGGGCTGACGGTGAGGTGCTCTGGGAGCACAATCTGCAACATGATCGCCACGGCGAGCACCAGCGACACTTGCCAGCGCGGCTCATCGCCACTCACTTTGCGCCATGCCGGAGTCAGACCCGCGGTAAGGCGCCGCGCAGCGAGAACACTGGGGTCGAGCAGGCGCTCAATAAACGCCTCGACAGAGCCCGCTTGTGGCACGGCGGCGGCTCCGCCAGCGCGCTGGTCGCTGGCGCTGTCGTCGTTGCCATCATCGTCGGAAACGGGGTTGGTCACCGCGCCACAGTAAGCGGTGGCGGCAACGCGCTTGCGCGACCTTGGTTATTCGGCTGAGCGAACGGCAACCATCTGCCGGCCACCTTCGATGGCGTTGGCCGGGTAGCGGTATGGGTCGCCGGGGACATCGAGCGAGTCGCGAAACAACGTGATGGCCACGAGCAGCGACTCGTCGCTCATCTCGGCGGCCATGATGAGGTTCACCGACGGCTTGAGATCTTGGTACTGGCTGATGATCGCATGGGCCACGGCCTCACCGGCTGTGTGCTGCTCGGGAAGAGCCGCAGCGGCACCCTTGGCGGCGCGCTTTGCTGGCGCTGCACGCTTTGCTGGCGCTGCCTTTGCTGGGGCGGCCTTTGCCGGGGTTGATGGAGTTAGGGCGCTAGCCATGGGGATCCCTCGTGTTCGCTCAGGTGATGACTCTGGCGGGGAGGCCAACACAGGCCGTCGCGAAAGATGGA
>CAMASN010000042.1 GCA_945861025.1 Ferrithrix thermotolerans DSM 19514 | reverse complement strand
CGGCGGTGGCTGTGGCGCTTTGGGTGCCGAGCTGCTGCCTGCTCATCAGCACGAGACACACAAGCAGCACCACGATGGCGGTGACGGCGACAGTAAGGGCAGTGTTCATTCGGCGATCATGCCCAAGGGGTGTTACAGAGTTTCAGCGCCCAGAGCGCTTGAGCGACTAGTTGGTCTGCTCTTGGCGGGCGTAGAACCCACCGAGGGCCATCAATTCGTCGTGGGTTCCCTGCTCGACCAACTGGCCATCGTCGAGCACCACGATGCGATCGGCGTCGCGAATGGTGGTGAGCCGGTGCGCGATGACCAACGCAGTGCGGCCGCGCAGGGCATTGTCGAGCGCGGCTTGCACAAGTGCTTCGTTCTCGTTGTCGAGATGGCTGGTGGCTTCGTCGAGAATCATCACGGCGGGGTTCTTCAGCAACATGCGCGCAATCGCCAGGCGTTGCTTCTCGCCGCCGCTGAAGCGGTAGCCACGCTCGCCAACAATCGTTGCGTAGCCATCGGGCAACGCGGCAATGGTGTCGTAGATACGAGCAGCGCGGCACGCTTCGTCGAGCTCGGCAATGGTTGCGTCGGGCTTGGCATAGCGCAGGTTCGATTCGATGCTCTCGTGGAACAGGTGTGGATCTTGCGACACCACACCAATGGCGGCGCGCAATGACTCTCCGGTGAGCGAACGCACATCGTGACCATCGACCAGCACAGCGCCACCCGTCACGTCGTACAAGCGCGTGATGAGCGATGCGAGGGTTGTCTTGCCGGCGCCCGATGAGCCAACGAGCGCAACGGTTTCGCCGGGTGCGATGGTGAGCGACAGGTTGCGCAGCACATCGCGATCTGGGTCGGCTCCTTGTGGGCCGGGGGCCTCAAGCGATGCGATAGAGACAGCCGAAGCAGCCGGGTAGCGGAAGGTGACGTTGGCGAACTCGATTGAACCCTTTGGATTGGTGAGCTCGGTGGCCGTTGGCGAATCGACGATGGCGACAGGCGCATCGAGAACCTCGAACACGCGCTCGAAGCTGACGAACGCGGTCATCAGATCGACGCGTGCATTCGTGAGTCCGGTGAGCGGTTGATAAATGCGTGACACCAATGTGGCCAACAGCACCAGTGTTCCGGCCGAGATGGTGCGCGAGATTGCGAGCTGACCGCCGAAGCCGTAGACCGCGGCAGCGCCCAGCGCGCCCACCAGACCGAGCGCTACAAGAAACACGCGTCCGTACATGGCTGCTTTGATGCCGGTGTCGCGTACGCCGGCCGCCCGCTTCGCGAACGTGTTGACCTCGCGGTCGTGGCGCCCAAACAGCTTCACGAGCATCGCGCCGCTCACGTTGAAGCGCTCGGTCATCTGGGTGTTCATTTGCGCATTGAATTCCATTTGCTGACGGGCGATGATCTGCAGCCGCTTGCCCACGCGCTTGGCCGGAATGATGAAGATGGGTAGCACCACCAACGACAGCAGCGTGAGCCGCCATTCGAGCGCGGCCATCGCGCCAAGCGTGGTGGTGAGCACCACCACGTTGCTCACCACACTGCCAAGGGTGCTGGTGACCGCCGACTGAGCGCCGATGACGTCGTTGTTCAACCGACTGATGACCGCGCCGGTTTGGGTACGGGTGAAGAACGAGATGGGCATGCGCTGCACCTTGTCGAACAAGGCCACGCGCAGGTCGTAGATGAGGCCTTCGCCGATGCGGGCCGAGTACCAACGCTGGATGATTGCGAACACGGCATCGCCGATTGCGGCCAGCACAACGATGATGGCCAAGATCGTGAGCTGTCCGCGATCTCTGTTCGGGATTGATTGGTCAATGATGCGCCGAAATGCGAACGGGGCAACAAGCGACAACAACGCCGACAAGACAATGGTGAGTACAAAGCCATTGATGCTGGCGCGATACGGCCGAGCAAAGACCCACACTCGCCGCAATGCGCCCTTCTTCAGCCGGGCGCCCTTTACGGCGTCGGCGTCATTTTGGAACATCATGTGGGGACCCATTCGCATAGCCGCCAAGGCTACGGCCGCGACTCAAGGCATAGGCCGTACGCGGCTTTCGGCCCTGCTTGTAATGATCCACGTTGGTGTATCTGCGCCGATGCGTGAGCCTTGTACGATCGGCGGATGCGTTCGAAGCAATTCGTTATTCCATTGGTCTGTCTGGCTCTCATCGCCGGTGCGTGTGGCGATGGCCGCAATGACGGCGCCGCTGATCAGGGCGATGTTCCTCGCACCGATTCGCCCACAACCGCTGCCAACACCGACGACACCGACGACCAGACGTCGCCGACCACCGAAGGCTCATCGAGCGAAACCCCTAGTACCGAGTTTCCTTTTGATCCATCGAGTAACCCCTTCGATTGGAAAGATCTCGGCTCTGCAAAAGAGGGCGTGCAGACGGGCACGCTTCGGGTCCCTATCGACTACAAGGATCCATCCAAAGGCACGTTCGATCTCTACGTGGCGCGGCATTTGGCCACCCAACCCAGCAAGCGCATTGGCTCGCTGTTGGTGAACCCCGGTGGCCCTGGCTTCGGCGGCAGTGAGTTCGCTGTGCAGGCCGGTGCGGTCTACAGCGAGGCGCTGCTCGAGCGGTTCGACATCATTGGCTGGGATCCGCGTGGCACTGGCGAGAGCACGCCTGCCATTGATTGCATCGATGATTACGACCGCTACTTCGCGAGCACCGACATCACCCCCGATAACGCAGCCGAACGTCAGCAAATCATCGACCTCGCCAAAGAGTTCGAAACGAAATGCGCTGAGAAGAACGCCAAGATTCTCCAATTCGTGGGCACCAATAGTTCGGCTCGAGATATGGACTCAATCCGTAGGGCGTTGGGTGAGGAAAAGATTTCGTACTTCGGTTTCAGCTACGGCAGCGAACTTGGTGCTGCGTGGGCCACGTTGTTCCCCAGCACCGTGCGCGCCGCTGTTCTCGATGGGGCTACTGACCCATCATCTGACTTCCTCACCAGTGGATTGCAGCAAAGCGCTGGGTTCGAGAAGTCGATCAACAAGTTCTTGCAGCGGTGCAGCGCCGAAAAGGCATGTCTGCTCTATAACGGTGGCAAGGCTGAGAAGGCGTTCGACGATCTGATGTTGTCAATCGACAAGACCCCAATCGTCAGCCGCTCCGGCCGTCCAAAGGTCACGCGTGGCATGGCACTTACGGCGGTTGCCGAGGCGATGTATAGCGAGACGTCGTGGCCTGATCTCGAGGCTGCGCTTGCCGATGCAATCCGCGGCGATGGCAGCGGCCTGCTCGATTTGTACGACACCTACTTCCAGCGCCACAACGATGGCACCTACGACGATTCGCTCGAGGCGTTTCAGACGATCAGTTGCATGGACGCAGCCGATCGGCTCACAGTTGCCGAAGAAGACGATTCGGCTGCACAATTCGTCGAGGCTGCACCTCGTTTTGCCCCGGGCACCACGGGTTCGTACTTTTGCACCTTCTATCCACCTGCTCAGGATCCCCGAGTGACCATCACCGGCAAGGGTGCTGGCCCTGTGTTGGTTGTGGGTACCACCGGCGACCCAGCGACTCCGTTGTCGAGCACCGAGAACATGGCCAAGGCACTCGAACAAGGCGCATTGTTAGTGGTGACGGCCGATCAGCACACCGGCTACAGCGTGAATCAGTGCTCGCTCGACGCGGTCGACAACTACTTACTCAAACTCGCCGTGCCTGCCGCCGGCAAACGCTGCTAGCAACGTTGCTGAAAACTTAAACGGTCCGAACCCGGTGACAGGTTCGGACCGTTTGAGGACATCTTCGATATCCGTTGGCGGAAGGGGTGGGATTTGAACCCACGGAGACGCAGAACGCCTCAACGGTTTTCGAGACCGGCCCATTCGTCCGCTCTGGCACCCTTCCGCCCGCAAGGCTAGCGGCACGAATCGCCGCGACGCGCCCCATTTTTCGGGTTCTGGCACCGCTCAATAATTGAGGATTCGGCAGGGTTTGGTTCAAGATCGTGGGGTCGCTTGCCGATAACTCCTTTGTGGCGGACCTTCATCTACTTAACCCCAACCCGTTCGCCCAGACACCAACTCTGGCGTCGTTGGTTCACGATCGGCTTGACCCGCAGGCCATTTTGAACGCGATCGTTCGGTCGGTTGCTGGCGTCACCGGGGCCGCGTTGGCTACTGCCGATGGACGCAGCGTCGCTCACTCTGATCACCTGCTACACGACCCGGGTCGTTCGGCAATGATCGCCGCAACGATGGGCCTTGCGGGTCAGCTCATTGGCGTTGTCGGTGGTCGTGAACTCGAGGAGGTCATCGTGCGCGCTGAGTCAGGAATCGTCATTGTGTACGCCGTGGGCACCGATGGTGTGCTCACCGTGTTGTCGCGAGCGAGCACGAATTTGCACCACATCAATACCGAGGTCAGGTCGCGCATCGAAGTGTTGCGCACAGTAGTTCGGAACGGTCGCTAAGCCATGTCGATGCTCGCTGATCACACATTCAAGATTCTCGTTACCGGGCCGTTTGCGGCCGGCAAGACATCGCTGATTCAGTCGATTTCGCAGAGTCCGGTGGTGACCACCGAGGTGGCTACGTCGGGCGATGAAGCCGACGTAAAGGCACTCACTACGGTGGCAATGGACTTCGGCACGTTTGCACTTGAGGGCGCCGATGAAGGCGAAGAGACGATCAACCTGTTGATGTTTGGCACGCCTGGGCAGGATCGCTTTCGGTTCATGACCGACATTTTGAAAGCCGATGTCGATGTGGTCACCTTCGTGGTGAGCGCCGAGGCACCGGAGAGTTTCGAAGAGGCCGCCGACATGCTCGTGCTTGTGATGGCGGGCCTTGACGCACCGATCGTGATTGCGGTGAATCGGTGCGACAGCCACGAACGTGCCCGCGAAGTAGCCACTGCGATTGGCGCAGATCCGGCGATTCAGGCCATCCCATGTCAGTTGGTGGACCCTGCGTCAGGACGAGAAGTCATAGCCGAAGTACTTGTCGCGTTGCTGCAAACCAATGAGTACGAGTTGATGAGCCAAGGAGTCCAGCAATGAGCATGACGCGTGAGGACGAACTCGCCCCAGAACAGGCATCGCTGAGGGCCGCATGGGAAGTTATCGAAGAAGCCCGCAGCGCAAAGATCACCGGCGAGTTGGCGATCACGACGGCGTCGTCGAAGGCAATGGTCTACCTCGAGTCTGGGGTGGTGTATTTCGCTCACGCCGAAGGCGATGACACGCTTGCGAATCGCCTCGTGGAAGCGGGCGCGATAACTGCCGAGCAACTTCGACGTGGCGCATTGCGCCTCAACGGTGTTGAGCATCTCGGCCGACTGTTCGAACGTGATGCCACTGTTGAACGTGATGCTGTTGAGCTTGCGCTTGAGTTGATGACTGAGCAAGCACTCACTGAGGTTTCCAGCCGAGACGTGTTGTCGTCGCAGACAACGATGTATCGCCAGCATTCATCTGGCGTAGTGCGCTGGTTCGCGGCTCCAATTGTGGTGACGACACCGGAAGCGACTGTTGAGCAGGCGCCCGACGAAGTAGCTACCGATGCAGCACCAATGCCGATTCCTACCCTGCCTGCGCCCACGCTGCTGACGCCGAACCGACTCGCACCGCGGCCGCCGCTCACGCCTCTCACAAGCCTGAAGTCGTTTATGCCGATCACTAGTCGCCAGCCGGTTATCCAGTCAGAGGCTGCACCCTCGCCAACAGCGATCAGTTCGGAGCAAGATCTAGCAGCGATGATCACCGATGCTCTGCCACTCACGGCTCCGTATCCGACCGACTCTTCGGCCGACGATCGTGCTGCAACCCCAATTCCTGAAGATGTTGCCGCTGCCGTGCGTCGAGCGATCGATGCAATCGAAACAGCTATGCACAAACCACGCTCCGTGACCTCGGCGACATCGCTGACCTCGCTGACCTCGCTGAACTCAGTGAACACGGTGAACACGGTGAGCTTCGGACCGATGCATGTGACCTCGCTTGGCCATCCGACCCCAACGCCTCCACCCCCACCAGAGCCGTTCATGATCATGTCGCTCGATGCTTTCGGAGCATCATTGACCGAACCGATGCCAGTGTTTGCAAAACCCACTGGTGCGATGGTTCATCCGATTCTTTCGTTCGGCGAGCTCAGCTCTGACGGTGCGGTCTACCCGCTACCGGTGTTGCCGCCGCTTGCTCAACGCACCCCAGATGCTTCGAGCGATCAGCGCCGAGGTGCGCTACGCCGTCTCATTGCCGGCATCCGTCGCCGCTGAATCGGTTGACGCTGGGCCAGTTGACGTCGGCGTCTTTCGGCGCTTTGCGAAGAACTCGCGCAAGATCGTGCCGCACTCGTGCTGCATGAGGCCGCTGGTGATTTCGCAACGATGGTTGAGGCGCGCATCGGCGAGCACGTTGTACACGCTGCCGCCCGCTCCGGCTTTGGGATCGCTGGCGCCGAAGACAACTCGCGGTACCCGTGAGTTCACCAACGCACCGGCACACATCGTGCATGGCTCGAGGGTGACATACAGCGTGCAGTGCTCAAGTCGCCAATGGCCGATGTGGTCGGCTGCGTCGCGAATCGCCAGAACCTCGGCGTGGGCAGTGGGGTCGCCGGTGAGCTCGCGTTCGTTGTGGCGGGCGGCGATGACAACGCCGTCGCGGACGATGATTGCGCCAACGGGGACGTCGTCGTGCCCAAGCGCAAGTGACGCCTGCTGCAAGGCAAGCGCCATTGCAGCGGCATCATCGGAGACCAAGTGGCCCAACATGGCGGAGGGTGTGGGATTTGAACCCACGGAGGGTTGCCCCTCACACGCTTTCCAGGCGTGCCGATTCGGCCGCTCTCGCAACCCTCCGTGCCGACGTATTCGCCGAGCAGGTGTGAGCAGGGTAGCGGCGAGCTAACCTGACCGCACCGTTCGATACCCGTTGGGTGAGGTGACGGTCGGGTCCTGTGCAACAGCCGTCCGGGAACCAGGTCAGGACCGGAAGGTAGCAGCCTTCAACGGAACCGTCTGTGTGCCGCAGGCAGCCTGGCCGTTACCTCACTCAGCGGGTGTTTGCGTTTTCTGGGCCAATCGGCTTGCTCGCTCGGCCAGCTTTGGTGCACCGAGCTGTTCGGCCATGGCTGCAAAGCCTGGCAGCGGCCCCTGCCAGCGCCAGTCGTCCACCCTGTCGACATCGAGATTGTCGACAACCGTGGCGATCGTGCGAAACAGCAGCGCCTGCTCCATGTTTTCTTGCAGTGCGGCGGCCAGCTTTGCGGCACCTCGCACCGGTGGGGTTCCCCAATCGTCGGCCGACGCGGGGATTGCCTCGATGCTGCCAAAGCGGGCCAGCACGCTGCTGGTGCTCTTCGCTCCCCAGCCGGCGATGCCCGGGTATCCGTCGGCCGAATCACCCACGAGGGCCAGATAGTCGGCGATCGACGATGGTGGCACCCCGAACTTGGCGGTAACGGCGTCCTCGTCGATGATCTCGTTCTTGCGGCGGTCAAACTGCACCACTCGCGTGCCGCGCACGCATTGGCCCAGATCTTTGTCGGCGGTGATGATGAGCACTTGCTCGACCCGACTATCGGCATTGGCCAACGCGGCTGCCGACGCCAAGGCATCGTCGGCCTCATAGGCGATCATGCCCCAGGTGACGATACCCATCTGGCCGAGGGCCCGTTCCATCAAGGGAATCTGAACAAGTAACTCTTCGGCCATGCCTTCGCTGGTCTTGTAGCCAGCCCAAAGATCGTTGCGAAAGCTCTCAATCACATGGTCGCTGGCCACCGCGATGTGGGTTGCGCCGTCGGCGATGAGCTGCAGGGTCGAATTGAGCACGCCAATCGTTGCGGCGTTCACAGGGCCCGAGCTATGCCGAGTGGCTTGCCCGTAATGCTGGCGAAACAGCTCGTAGGTGCCGTCGATGAGGTGAACTTTCATGGGTTGACTCCTCGTACCGGTTGCGGCTTTGGGGTCCCGCCACGGGGCAAAAGGCTACCGTTCGTCCGCAACAGGGCGGGTCACACGGTGTGCAATGAATCTCTGGGAAGTTTCTCAAGATTGCGGCAAACTTGCCGATGTTTAGTACGTGGCAAGCCAACCCTCCTCAGACGAGTCGAACAAGTCCTTAGGTTTTGGGCGTCCGTTGTTGCCTCCGACACCGGCCAATGGAACAGCGATCACATCGCTCACCTCAGCGCCGATCGCGAGCACTGACGCTACGTCAAACGCAATTCTTGCAGCCGTTGAGCACCAGCTCACCCGCTATTTCGGTGCCATGGCGGCGCGTGCCGATGCGGTTCAGCAAGCCGGTGAAGCCGGCCGCGCGCAACTGATTACACACTTCGAGGAGCAGATCGACGTACTGCGCGGCGACCTTGAACGGGCGCAGCAGGCAAACGAGAACTATGACCGTGCCCTGCAGGCCGCCGTGGAGGAACGCCTCACCGAGTTCGCCGCCAATCAGCACTGGCGTTTCAGCGAAGTAGAGGGCCGTCTCGAACGTGTCTCTGGCGACCTCATGTCTGCCGTTCCAGCTCAGATCGAAGCCGCTTCAGCACCGTTGCAGGATCGTTTCGAGCGCACCACCGAGCTGATGACGAGCCGAATCGAAGAGCTACAAAAAGCTGCTCGTCGTTTCGATGAGGAGTCAAACGCTCTTGTTCAACATGTGAACGACACGTCGGCCACCCTGGCCAAGCGTCTTGAAGACTCGAGCCGCGCGCTTAACAGCAATCTCGACGAGCGCACGCTGGCATTGAGCCAGCGCCTCGATGAGTCCACCGGCACGATGCGTCAGTACGTGGTTGATCAAAGCGCAAGCGTTGGTCGCCGTATCGAAGAAAACGACACTCGCGCGGTCGACCGGATGTTGGCGATGGAAGAGCGCGTCAACGAGAACACCGGCACACGCTTGGCAGCAGTCGAGGCGACGATCGGTCGCATCAGCAACGGAATCGATGAGGCGATCGTGGCGCTGTCTCAGCGTGTCATCGAACTCGAGAATCAGAACTATGACGTGATGCAGCGCATCGACGAGATGAGCGCACACGTTGCCAAGGTCGATACCGACGCGATTGCTGCGTTGCGCGATCAGATGTCGAGCGCCGTTGGCGAGGCGATGCTCGTACGCATCGAGCTCGAGCGGGTCAGCTCGGGCACCTCTGAGCAGTTCGACAAGGTCAACGTTCGGATGGCCGAATGCGAAGCCACGCTCAGCGAGACCTTCATGGATGTGAATGCAGCGGTGCAGCTTGAGCGGCTCGAAGAAATCGAGCGGGCCTTGATCGAGCTCGACCCCAACCAGTTCGTTCGCAAGGAAGATCCAAATGCCACGGGCGCGCACAGCGATGCGCACTCGGGCGCCGACTCTGGTGTGAGTTCAGCAGAGTCAGCGATGTCGTCGTGGTAGTTCGACGCAGCGCAACCCCCAACGATGTATCAGCAATGGAGATCAACTGATGGCTCTTTTCAAACCGAGCAAGGATTCCGGAACGCTCACTCTGGAGCGGCCAGCGGCGACACCGGGCCACACAGGTCCCGCGGTTGGCCCGAGCGCAGCCGAGTGCTTGCAGGTCGGCCAGATTCTGGTCGATGCCGGACAGCTCACGGCTGAGGCGCTCGCCACCTGCTTGCAAATCGCCAACGGCGACCTGCTGCAGTTCGGTGACATCGCGCTTGGTCGCTTCGCCGCTGGCCGCCAAGAGATCGCTCTCGCCGTGGGCCGGGTGCTCGACATTCCAGCCGCTGACACCAAGGGCATCGAGCTCGACGCAGCGTTGGTCAACCGGCTGCCCGAAAACGTGATCCGTGCGCACCAAGTGATTCCGGTTGCGCTCGATGGTGACACGATCATCGTGTTGTCGGCTGACCCGTCGCCGTATCGCCGTGCCGCTGTAGAGAGCGCAGTCAATCAGCCGCTGCGTTGGTTCGTTGGCGACCCCGCCACGGTTCGCACATTCATCGACAGCACCTTGCGTGCCGATGCCGATGTTGATCGCCTCGTCAAGGCCTTCGACATTCCCGAAGATCAGCAGCGCATGTTGGCCCAGGCCGGCGAGATCAACCTCGATGATCAGGCGCCAGTCGTTCAACTCGTGAACCGCATTGTCGGCCAAGCGATGCGCGACCGTGCGAGCGATATTCACGTCGAGCCGCTCGACGACAGGTTGCGCATTCGCTTCCGCATCGACGGCAACCTCGTTGAAGTCTTCAACATTCCGCTCGGCGTTCACGCCGCACTCACGAGCCGCCTCAAGATCATGAGTGGCATGAACATTGTTGAGCGTCGTCGCCCACAAGACGGCCAGTTCTCAACCTCGATCGATGGCAAAGATGTCGATGTTCGTGTCGCCAGCGTTGCCACCGTGTTCGGCGAGAAGATCGTTATGCGAATTCTCGATAAGGGTCGCTCGATGATCGGTCTTGCCGAACTGGGCTTCCCACGGGACACCTACCTGCAGTATTCGAAGATGGTGCACGCACCATTCGGCATGGTCATCTGCGCCGGGCCAACGGGTGCCGGCAAGACCACCACGTTGTACGCCACGTTGCAGGAGATCAACTCGAGTGGCAAGAACGTGACAACAGTGGAAGATCCGGTGGAGTACATCTTCCCGGGCATCAACCAGATCCAGACCAACGAGCAAGCGGGCCTCACGTTTGCCACCGGCCTCAAAGCCATCTTGCGTCAAGACCCCGACGTGATTCTGGTTGGTGAGATCCGAGATGCAGACACTGCTCGTATCGCCATTCAGAGTGCACTCACCGGTCACTTCGTTCTCAGTTCGTTGCACGGCACCGACAGCGTTGCTGCATTGCATCGTTTCCTCGACATGGGCATCGAGGCCTTCCTCATTGCATCGTCGGTGGTTGGCGTCATCGGTCAGCGTTTGCTGCGTCGCATCTGCGACTCATGCAAGGAGCCCTACACCCCAGGCGCCGACGAGCTCGCCGTGTTCCGTCAGCACAGCGGCGGCAGCGACAAGACCCAGTTCTTCCAGGGCGCCGGCTGCAACTACTGCGCAGGAACCGGATACCGCGACCGCATCGGCGTGTACGAACTGTTGCGCATCACTCCAGAACTGCGCCGCCTCATCGTTGGTTGGGCCACCACTGAAGAGCTTCGTCGCCTGGCTGTTGCTCAGGGAATGCGCACGATGCTGCGTGAAGCCATGTCGCTTGTCGAATCTGATACCACCACGATTTCCGAAGCCGTCCGCACGTTGTTCGCTAACTAGGAGTTGCTCTCATGCCTAAATTCGCTTACGCCGCAATTGACACCACTGGTAGCTCGGTCGAAGGAACGACCAAAGCCGACACCATCGGCGACGCTCGCCAGATCTTGCTGGGACAGAACCTGTTCCCAACCAAGCTCGAAGAGCACAAGGGCTCGCTGAGCTTTGAGCTCACCAAAGAGAAGGTGAAGAAGAAGGAGCTGATGCACTTCACGCGTCAACTCGCTGTATTCGTGAAGGCCGGCATCCCAATCACCGAGGCGCTCGAGACAATCGGCGATGAGACCGAAGATGTTGCCTTGCGCCGCACCTTGACCTCGATGGTCGAAGACCTCCGCAACGGTGGCACGTTGTCGGCGGCTGCTCGCAAGCACCCCGAAGCATTCCCGATTTACTACATGGGCATCCTCGAGTCAGCCGAGCTCACTGGTCGACTCGATGAGACCCTTGAGAGCTTGGCCGGATACCTCGAACGCGAAGTTGAAGCCCGAGCGAAAGTTGTCTCGGCGCTTTCGTATCCAGCGGTCGTCATGGTGCTGGCCGTCTTCACTGTTGTGGTGCTGGCCGGCTATGTGCTCCCTCAGTTCAAGCCGCTGTTCGAAGAACTGAACGCTGACCTCCCGTTTGCAACTCGTGCATTGCTGTTCGTTGCATCGCTGTTCACCGACCTGTGGTACATCCCGTTCAGCGCACTGCTATTGGCGATCTCGGCGATGATGTGGTTAACCAAGAGCGAGAAGGGCCGCATCTTCAAAGACAAGCTGGTGCTGAAGATCCCGGTCATCAGCGGCATTGTTGAGTACTCGATTCTCGAACGCTTCTGTCGCATCCTCGGCGCGATGATTCGTGCTGGTGTTCCACTGCCAGATGGCCTGCGCACCACCACCGAAGCCACCAGCAACTCTGTGTTTCGTGCTCGGCTCGAGGAAGCTCAGACCGTGATGCTCGAAGGCGGCGGGTTCTCTCGCCCCTTGGCCGACACGGGCCTCTTTCCTGGCGCCGCTCGGCAGATGTTCAAGGTGGGCGAAGAGACCGGCACCTTGGACAATCAGCTCGAGATGGCCAGCATCTACTTCGACCGTGAGCTCGAGGGTCGCATCCAAAAGTTCACTGCCATGTTCGAGCCGATCATGATCGTGTTCGTTGGCCTCATCGTTGGCTTCGTTGCAGTCGCTTTGGTTTCGGCCATGTACGGCGTGCTCGACAGCATGAAGACGCAGTCGTAAGCAGGGATGCGTCAGCGATGAAGAACCATGTCGATTGCGGGCTGTCCAAGCCAGATCGCAGCAATGGTGCCGAGGGCCAGAAATGGTCCGAAGGGCACAGCAGTCTTGCGGCCGGCGCGTCCGAAAGCCATCAGCAACATGCCAACAATGGCGCCGAGCAAGAAGCCCAAGAACAGGCCGACGGCTACGAAGCCAGGATTCATCCAGCCGAGGTAGGCGCCGAGCAGTGGCGACAGACGAACATCGCCATCGCCCATGCCGCCCTTGCTCACTACGTAGACCAAGGCCATGAAGCCAAGGGCGATAGCCGCGCCGAGCAGCATCGTCAGCATGCGGCGTGGTTCGTGTCGAACGAGAGCCGCAATGCACAGCAGGGGAACACCCAGCGCAGCGGTGACGTAAATGATTTCGCGGGGAAGTCGTTTGGTGTGCAGATCGATCCAGCTCAGTGCGACGAGGCCGGCGCCAAGTGCGGCGAAGGCGCCGAGCTCCCAGCTCAGGTCGAACTTGATTGCGAATGCAACAAAGAGTGCCGATGTGGACAGCTCGAGCACCACCGGCTCGATACCGATGCTCGCTTTGCAGCGTCGGCATTTGCCACGCAGAAACAACCAGCTGAAGACCGGCACGAGATCACGTGGACCGAGTTCGAGTCCGCAACCACCGCAGGCCGAACCAGGCGCAACAACCGATGCGCCGCGAGGCACTCGATCTACAACAACCGTCAAGAACGATCCGATCAGCAATCCAAAGATCGCCGTGTAGGTAATAACCATGAGTCCTTCACATCGCCGCTGCAAGCGGCTCCCTTCCGGAGGTTAGCCAAATGATTCAGCCAGATCCCGCCCTTGTCACCTTGCTCGAGGCCACTGTCGCCGCAGGCGCGAGCGACTTGCATCTCAGCGTTGGTCGCCCGGCAACTGCCCGACGCGACGGAATGCTCGTGGCCTTCGAAGGTGTCGAAGACCTCGATCCAGAGACAATCGAGCGCATCGTCATGTCGCTGCTCGATGATCGCAAGACCGCAGAGCTACACGAGAACCATCAGGTCGACTTCTCGTTTGGTCTGCGTGGGATCGGACGATTCCGTGCCAACGCCTTCCGCCAGCGGGGACACCTGTCGCTCGCGCTTCGCGTTGTTCCATTCCGTGTGCGTTCGCTCGAAGAGCTTGGCGCACCATGGGCGGCAACCGAATTGCTGAACAAGCCGTACGGGCTCGTTCTTGTTGTGGGTCCAACTGGCTCTGGCAAGAGCACCACGCTCGCAGCGATGATCGACCGCATCAACGAAGAGCGGCCCTGCCACATTTTGACCATCGAAGATCCCGTGGAATACGTGCACAACCACAAGACAGCGCTGATCAACCAGCGCGAGGTGGGCACCGACGTGAACAGCTTTACCGACGGTCTGCGCAGCGCATTGCGTGAAGATCCAGACGTGATTCTGCTCGGCGAAATGCGCGACCTCGACAGCATCTCAATCACGTTGTCGCTCGCTGAGACGGGTCACCTTGTGTTCGCCACGTTGCACACCAACGACGCGTCGCAGGCCCTCGACCGAATCGTCGACGTGTTCCCGGCCGAGCGCCGTGACCAGATCCAAATTCAGTTGGCTGGCGCGCTCCAGGGCGTTATCAGCCAGCGACTGCTGCCGGTCGAAGGTGGCGGACGTGTGGCTGCGTACGAAGTGCTGCTCGGCACCGAAGCGGTTCGCAACCTTGTTCGCGAAGGCAAGAGTCGTCAACTGCGCAACGTGATCTCCACCGCTCAGAAAGAGGGCATGCAGACCATCGAGATGGACCTCGCTCGTCTTGTGGCGTCGGGTCTTATCACCATGGAGGCCGCATGTGAGATCAGTGCGTATCCAAAAGAGATCGTGGCCCACACCGCCACGGTTCGCGCTGCGCAACAGGCACAGGAAACCATCAACGCTGGTCAGGGCGCCTCAACCGGAAACGCCGTGCTCGTGGGCGCGGCTGGCTGAACCGCCTCTCACGAAAATCAGGGTTGATCATGGCCTCAAAACATCTTCCGTACCAGTTGCTCGCTGGCATCACGCCATGCCCCGCCGGGTGGCTCGCGGTGCCGGCACGACTGGCTGGCGTCACGGTGATTGTCGAGGACCCGGTGGTCTTTCGCACTCTGCTAGACGTTGTCGATTCGCGCCCATCGTTCGACGCAGTAGCCATCAACGCGCCGCTTGGTTTTAACGACACTCCGGCAGGTCCGCAGCGTCCGTGCGACTCAGAGGCGGGCGACATGATTGGTTGGCCGCGTCGGGTTGGGGTGCGCAACATCCCAAGCCGTGCAGCGTTGCAAGCAACCAGCAAGGCCGAAGCGCGAGCGCTCGAGCCGTGGTTGACCAAAGATGATCTCCGGCGGTTCCGCTGGCTCCGCGAAGCCGAGCAGACCTTTCAGCCGTTTCATCAACGTAACTTTTTCTCAGCAAACCCTGACCTGTGTTTCGTGTTGTTGAACGAAGACAGGCCACTGCGCACATCGCCGTATCACCAAGACGGAGTGCTCGAACGCATGGCACTCATCCGCAACAAGTTGCCCGGCGTCGAGGATGTGATTCTGCGTGCCCCACCAAACGGCGCTGGCCAGGTTCATGTGATGCAGGCCGCAGCGCTGTTGTGGACGGCGCGCCGCGCAGTGGGCCGTGCCATCAGCCGACTCCCGCTGGATCCCACATGGGATTCGACCGGATTGCGAATGGAACTCGTCCGCTAACTCGCCATCTTGTTTGATCGCCGCTCGTTCGGGCATAGTCCCACGAATCTCGGGACTTTTGGCCCTAGCGACGCGGGTCGCAGAGTCGCACACTGAGTACATGGCTCCACATCCCCCATGTGAAGAGCCGAGCGCCGTGGCTGGCGTCGACCCCCCCTTGATGCCAGTCACAGCGCAACCTCGCTAAGCGTTCGTGAAGCCTGAGCGCACGGTAGACGTGCGCTCAGCCATCACGAGAACCACAGCAGCCAGACACGCCACCAATCGCGTGATGGCACGCACGTCGTCCCACGGAATCAGCCACGGCGGCAGCAGCAACACGGCTGCGCACCACGTTGCTTTCGGTGCGATCGAGTTGGTCTCATAGAGATCCCACGCCAGCGCACCGAGCATGAAGCCGGCCGTGTAGTAGCTCCAAGTGCCTGGGTCGGTGATCATCCGCGCGGCCACGGCGGCCAGCAGCACTCCACCAAAGCGACCGCGCCACACCACCAGTGCTGCAAGCGCGAGCGCCCCAAGAAGCTGGGCGATGCGCAGCCAGCCGGGAATTGAGCTGTCAGCCAAGCCGAACAGTTCAAGCACCGAGTCGCGCGCCACGCTCACGGTTGGCTTCAGGGCCCGCAACGTGTTCGGCTCGGCGATGAAGAACGGAAGCCACAAGCACCCGCCAACGACACACGAAATGAGTGGCGGTTGCAGACGTTTCCACAACAGCCCCACGGTGGCGAACGTCAGCGGCACGAGGATGACGGCCCATGGTTTTGTGGCGATGGCGACGCCAATCAGTAACGCCGCAAGCACAGCTCGGTTGCGGCGCACACAGAGCAGCGCTGCGGCTGCCAACGTGAGCACGAGTGCGTCATCGAGGTGGCCGTACCCGCCCAGCTTGGCCCACCAGAACACCACCACGATTCCGCCAAGCAGTGTGGTGAATGTAGCGGGGTCGTTCTGTGCGGTTCGATCGGGTCGCTGGGCTTTCTCGAGACAGCGGATGGCGACAAGACCCAACACTGCGCAGACGACGGCGCAAGCAACAAAGCCATTGCGAGGTGTGATCGCCAGCACCCGGGCTAACACGAGTGAGACCGGGCCGGTCTGCACATCGGGTCGAAGGGTGTACACGCTGAGACCGTCGGACCCCAGCAGCGATCTGCCCGCCGATACGAACACATCCCAGTCGCCGCGGCCCCCCGACACCACGGCGCAGGCGAGAGCGAGAGCGGCAAGTACTCCGTAACGCAGACGTACCACTCGAGCGAGTTCGGTGCGCCAGTGTGCGCTGCTGGTATCCCCGGTCACAGGAATGTTCTGACGCACGTGTGGCGGGCCAATGTGAATAGACCTGTGAACGCGAAGAAGCCGGGCCCGAAGGCCCGGCTCTTTCAGATTGCTATGAGGTCTGATTGAACTCAGACGCAGGTTCCGATTGCGGTGAGGGTGTAGTCCTCAACCTGGCCGGTGGCTGCAGGAATGTGTGTGTAGTCGTAGTTGGTCGAGACGGCACGCAGCAGACCAGCGTCAACCATTGCAGCGGCGCTGGCTGGGTATGGGCCGTTCTGAGCCGAGTAGGCCTCGGCAGCGAGCTCGAGGGTCTTCTTGTCTGCGGCGCAAGCGCTGGTCTTGCCCTTATCGGTGATGCCACGAACCGCAAACACCGTGACGGTGGCGAGGATTCCGAGAATCACGATGACGATCAGCAATTCAACGAGGGTGAAGCCCTTGTCCTTTTTGCCGTTGGACTCTTTTACTTCGGTGTTCTTGTTCATGTTGGTGCGTTCCTCCGCAAGTTAGTTGTCCCACGAAACCCACCGAACAGAACCCGTTTGTTCATCCGGTGCGAAATAGTCATCGGCACTCCATCGCGAACCTTGAGAACCTTTCCGACAATTTTTTGAAAATCTTTCGTCGGCTTCCGCTCATGAGAAATTCAAGAACCTTCGCCCCTCTGCCGATACCTATTTCGCACCCGCAGTCAGGTAACTGACAACGAAGCATCTGGTGCTGACACAACAGGCGAGAGGGAACAGCAATGCGACGCAAATCAGACATGTGGCAAGAGCTCGATGAACCGGCCCAGGCGTTTTTACCAGAGGCCGATGTGCAGGAGACGCGCACCGCAGTAGTAGAGGTGCGTCACCGCCTCGACACGGTGGAGAGCCAAGTGTTGTCGCAGTACACATCGATCGCTGCGTACGCACACATCGCTCAGCAGTCAGTAGACACTGCCCGCGCAGAGGCCCGTGCCGATCTCGATCGCGAGAAGGATGTGTTGCTCTCGCTCATCGATCGCATGCGCGATGTTCAACAGGGTGATCCGGTTGGCGCCGATGCGGTGCAGCGTTTGATATCGCTCGAAGCGCGCTTCGACCAAATCAACGATCTGTTCTCGCAGTGCCTACGCAACCAAGAAGAGTTGGCCAACTCGATTGCGTTGTTGCTCACGAGTCGCGCCAAAGCGCCGGCGAGCAAACCTGCTGCCACCAAATCTCCACGCAACCGCGAAGATCTTGAGCTTGTGTCGTAGGCACGAATCGGTAGGCGTGGCGCCTACCCTCTGTGCTTATGGAAGCAACGTTGGCGCTCCGCGCTGGCCGTGAAAAATCAACTCGCCGATTACACCCTTGGATCTTCAGCGGTGCAGTTGCCGACGTTCGTGGTAACCCCTCGCCTGGTGACACGGTTCGCGTCGTCTCTGCCCAAAACGATTTTGTTGGGTTCGGTGCGTATTCCCCCGAGTCGCAACTGCGAGTTCGCATGTGGTCGTTCGATCCCGATGCAGTGATCGACGCCGAATTCGTTGCCGGCCGCGTCATCGCCGCGGCGCATCGCAGGGCTCACTTGGCGTCCATCAGCGACTCTGCTCGGCTCGTCTTCAGCGAGGCCGATGGCGTGCCTGGTGTTGTCGCCGACCGGTACGGCAACTCAGTGGTGTTGCAACTCGGCACCGCTGCGGCCGACAGGTGGAGCGACGTGGTTGCAGATGCGCTGATGTCGCTCGACGGCGTCGATTGCGTCTACGAACGCTCCGATATCGATGCACGCGAGCGCGAGGGCCTGACCCAGCGAACCGGCTTGCTGCGCGGCAATCAGCCGCCGCCGGAGTCGATCATCAACGAGCGTGGTTATCGCTTTTCGGTGGGCTTTACCGAAGGGCAAAAGACCGGCTTCTATCTCGATCAGCGCAATGCGCGTGCGGCCATTGCCGAGGTGGCTCAGGGCCGTCGAGTGCTCAATGCGTTTTCGTACACCGGAGCCTTCAGCGTGATCGCTGCAGCCAAAGGCGCTACCGAAGTGACCAGTCTCGATTCGTCGGCTTCAGCGTTGGTTGGCGCTCGCCGCAACGCCGAACTCAATCAGGTTGAGGTTGGCGAACAGATCGAGGGCGATGCGTTCGCCGAACTACGCAAGCTTCGAGATCGGGCACGCAGCTACGACCTCATCTTGCTGGATCCGCCCAAGCTTGCGCCCACCGAGGCTCAGGTCGAGCGGGCCAGCCGCGCCTACAAAGACCTCAACTTGTTGGCCGCCAAATTGCTGGCACCCGGTGGCATCTTGATGACCTTCTCGTGCAGCGGTGGCATGAGTCCCGACCTGTTTCAAAAGGTGGTTGCCGGAGCAGCGCTCGACGCTCGTCGCAACCTGCGCATCATCGGTCGGCTCGATCAGCCAAGCGACCATCCGGTGCCGTTGAACTTTCCGGAAGCTGCCTATCTCAAGGGCCTCATCCTCGAAGCCGACTGAAATGTCGGCCGCCTGAAATTAGTGGCCGCTGGCCGACTCTTGCACCAGCTCAATCAGCGTGCCGAAGCTGCCCTTTGGATGGATGAACGCAACGATGGTGTTGCGGCTTCCCGGACGTGGTGCTTTGTCGATTGGCGTTGCGCCCGCTGCGATCATCGAAGCCAACGCCTCGGCGCAGTCGTTCACCCGATAGCCGATGTGGTGCAGACCTTCGCCACGCTTTTCGATGGCCTTCGCCACCGGTGAGTTCTCGTTGGTTGGCGTGAGCAACTGGATGTAGCTCTCGGCCACCTTCAGCAGTGCTTCTTCGACACCATCTGACTCGACGATCTCGCGATGCTCAACCGTTGCGCCAAATGCGCGCTGGTAATAGTCGATTGCGGCCTCGAGGTCGCGTACGGCAATGGCAACGTGGTCAATCTCAGTCAGCAGCATGAAACGAGCCTACGGCCGACGCAACGCTGGTCGCCAACTGTCGTAACGCGTCAGCGCACGGCAACCGTGCGCTGACGCTTTATAGAGATCAGCCGCCGTGACGGCGGAAGATGGTGATCTTGTCTTCGCCGATGAGCTCACGCTTCTCGGGGTTGTCGATGCCGAGGCCCTCAGTTGGGGCCAGGCACAAAATGCCGATCTTGCCTTCGTGCTCGTTGCGGTGGATCTTCAGCGAGGCATCGCCCACTTGCTCGAGCGGATACACGGCCGAGAGCAGCGGCTGGATGCGACCCATGTCGATGAGGCGGTTGGCCTGCCATGCCTCGGAGTAGTTGGCGAAGTGCGAGCCGATGAGGCGCTTGAGCTTCATCCAGAAGTGGCGGTTGTCGAACTCGACCATGTAGCCAGCGGTTGCGGCACACGTGACCACGGTGCCGCCGCGGCGACATGCGAAGATCGAGGCACCCATGGTCTGACGGCCAACATGCTCGAACACGATGTCTGGGTCGTCGCCAGCGAGCGAGCGAATCTTCTTGCCGAAACGGCGCCATTCGCCTTCGTCTTGGGTGACATCGTCTTTCCAGAACTTGTAGCCCTCGGCCTTGCGGTCGATGACGGCCTCGACGCCAAGCTCGTTGAGCAGAGCGGCCTTCTCGGGCGAGCTGACCACACCAACGGGGATGCCGCCGCCGTTGAGCACGTATTGCGTGGCGTAGCCGCCGATGCCGCCCGTGGCGCCCCAGATGAGAACGGTGTCGCCCTGCTTCATGCGGGCGCCGTTCTCGCCCACAAGCATGCGGTAGCTGGTGCTGTTGCACAGTGCGTTCACGGCTGATTCTTCCCACGTGAGGTGGCTGGGCTTGGGCATGAGCTGGTTGGCCTTCACGATAGTGAGGTCGGCCAAGCCGCCGAAGTTGGTCTCGAACCCCCAGATGCGCTGGTTGCTCGCGTGCATCGAGTCGTTATGCGCGGTTGGGTCTTGGTCGTCGACATGGTTGCAATGCACGGTGACCCTGTCGCCGGGCTTCCAGTTGCGCACGGCCGAACCAACGCGCAGCACCACGCCCGAGGCGTCGGAGCCAACTACGTGATAGTCGAGTGCGTGGCGACGGCCGAGCTCGCTCTCTTTGCCGAGGCGATCGAGAAAGCCGAACGTTGGCAGCGGCTCGAAGATGCTGGTCCACACGGTGTTGAAGTTGATCGAGCTGGCCATCACGGCTACGACGGCTTCGTCGGGGCCGATCTCGGGCCGGGCCACATTGCCAATATGCAAGCTCTTACGTGGATCCTTGTCTGCCGACGCAACGCCTTCGAACATGCCGGCGTCTTCGCGACGCACATAGGCGGCTCGATACGAGTCGGGCAATGGGATGCTGCTGAGCTCGGCTCCGGATGCGCCGGCTTGGATGGCTTCAAGGATCTTTTCCATCCGCAGACATTACCTATTGCTAGCGAGCGACCGCCAACCGTTCATCTACGGTTTTGCCACCCGCTTCTGCTCGCTTGCCACTCGGTAGCATCTCTCGCCTACGCTCGAATTCATTGACTTCGACCGCTTGCGGTCCTACAGAAAGGTCTGGCCATGGCTGGTTCATACATCGTTGCTGGAGCACGTACCCCTATTGGCAAGATGAGCGGCGCACTCGCCAGCTTCAGCGCTGCCGACCTCGGCGGGTTCGCCATTAAGGCCGCTCTCGAGCGTGCCGGCGTTTCGCCCGAAGCCGTTGAGCACGTGATCATGGGCCAAGTGCTCATGGCGGGTCAGGGCCAAGTGCCTTCACGCCAGGCCGCCGTCAAGGCTGGCATCCCGATGAGCGTTCCCAGCATCAACATCAACAAGGTGTGCTTGTCGGGTCTCAACAGCATCTACCTCGCCGATCAGATGATCGCTGCTGGCGAAGCCGACATCGTCATCGCCGGCGGCATGGAGAGCATGACCAATGCCCCATACCTGGCCCCAGGTGCTCGTGGCGGATTCCGCTACGGCAATACCGAGCTTGCTGACGCCATCATCAAAGACGGCCTCTGGTGCGCATTCGACGCTTGCCTGATGGGCCTCGGCACCGACCGCTACGTGGGCGACACCATCACCCGCGATCAGCAAGACGAGCTCGCCATGACGAGCAACGTTCGCGCCGCCGCCGCAATCGCAGCCGGCCGCTTCACCGACGAGATCATCCCGGTCTCGATTCCTCAGCGCAAGGGCGATGCCCTCATTGTCGACACCGACGAAGGCGTGCGCGCAAACACCACCATGGAGTCACTCGGCAGCCTGAAGCCAGCCTTCGACAAGGCCGGCAGCATCACCGCTGCCAACGCTTCGCAGATCAGCGACGGCGGTTCGGCCGTTGTCATGATGTCAGCCAAGGCGCTCGAGGCCTACGGCGTTCAGCCACTCGGTCAGGTTGTTGGCTACGGCATGGTTGCCGGCCCCGACAGCGCATCGCTGCTGCATCAGCCAAGCCGTGCCATCCTCAAGGCCCTCGCCCGTGCCGGCAAGAGCGTGAGCGATGTCGACCTGTTCGAACTCAACGAAGCCTTTGCCGCAGTTGGCATTGCCTCGATGGCCGAGCTGGGCATCACCGATGAGATCACCAACGTGAACGGTGGCGCCATCGCCCTTGGTCACCCAATCGGCATGAGCGGTAACCGTTTGGCACTCACCGTGCTGCACGAACTGCGTCGTCGTGGCGGCGGCATGGGCGCTGTGGCCCTGTGTGGCGGCGGCGGCCAGGGCGATGCCTTGCTCGTTCGCACCGTCTGATCAGCCAAAAGTAAAGATTTGGTTTTTCTACGCAACAGTCGTTGACACGAGTTCGTAACGTTCGTAACGTAACTGACACAAACCAACTACCCCGGTTGTCGAGCCTCTTCTCTCGGCCGCCGGGCAAAATCTGAGGTACCACCTTTGCAGCTGGCCCGTCCGCCCGCTACCAGCTTTAAGGGTGGTACCTCAGCCCATTTTCGGGCAAAGTGCGCGTGCGCAATGCGCCGGGGCGAGTGGGTTACAGCAGTTCGCGACGACCCTCGAGCGCACGGCCCAAGGTGAGTTCGTCTGCGTACTCGAGATCGCCGCCAACGGGCAGACCGCTGGCAATACGAGTGACCTTCACGTTGAACGCCTTGAGCATGCGCGCAATGTAGAGCGCAGTCACTTCGCCTTCGGTGTTTGGGTTGGTGCACAAGATCACTTCTTCGACACCTTCGGGCTCAAGCCGGGCGAAGAGTTCTTTCACCTTCAGTTGCTCGGGTCCAACGCCTTCAAGCGGATTCATTGCGCCAAGCAGCACGTGATAGCGGCCGTGAAACTCGCCCGTCTTTTCGAGCGCCACGATGTCTCGCGACTCTTCGACAACACACAGCAGTTGGCCGGTGCGGCGATCGTCGAGACAGATCGGGCACAGCTCGGCTTCGGCAAAGTTGAAGCATCGTGCGCAGAACCGCACGCGGGCCTTGGCATCGGTGATCGAGTGAGCCAGACGTGACACATCGTCGCGGGGCGCCTTCAGCAAATGAAAGGCGATGCGCTGCGCCGATTTGGGGCCCACGCCAGGAAGCCGACCGAGTTCATCGATCAGTGCCTGCACGGGTTGGGTGTAGGTGGCGGCCATATCAGCGAGGTTCTTCGATGAGCTTCGAACCCGGGAAGGCCTGGCTGAGTTGGTCGATTGGGCTGATTACAGATTCGGGCGGAGCGTCGATGAGATCGTTGACATCGACATCTTCGTCTTTGGGCAAAGCCTGAGGCTGCGCAGGGCGAGGACTTCCCGTATCGGTTGGGTCGGTGTTGTTGTTGTTCTTGTTGCGAGATGTCGACGAGCCGCCCTGCCCGCCTTCGGATGGCGACGATGTGTCGACCACCAAGGTGAGCTTGATGCCAACCCCGAAATGCTTGGCGATGGCCGCTTCGACATCTCCGCGGTGGCCCTCGCAACGTGAGCGATGGGTTTCGTTGGGCAACCCAACAACCACCGCGCCGTCGCTGTCGCCCACGATGTGGCCGGCCGAGAACAATGCTCGGGCCATGGGCTTGAGCGTAGAGAGAATCGATGGCTGCCACGCCGCCGAGACCATTGCTGCATCGACAGATCCCGCCGGGGCCGAAGCCGCCGCAGGAGCCGAAGCCGCCACGGGAGCAGGAGCCGGAGCCGAAGCCGCCACGGGAGAAGGAGCAGCAGGCGCAGGATCGGCGGCCGGAGCAACAGCAGCCGGAGCGGCAGTGGCTGAGCGGGCTGCGGCGGGCGCCGGAGTAGTCACCGGCGCAGTTGCGTCGCGGCGGGCACGCCCACCAAGCACGGCGCGTCCGGTGGTTGGGTCGGTGGGTGCTGGTCGCTTGGTGGGCATTGATGGGTCGACCATGCCGCCCTTGGCAACGGCGGCCTCAAGTCGCTCGAGGCGTGACAACAGCGCGCTCATGTCGTTGCCGGCGGCTTCGTGAGTGAGCTGTACTAACGCAACGTCGAGCAGCAAACGTGGGTCTGGTGCGTGACGCATCTCGACCAAGATCTCGCCCATCTTCTCCATCGAGCGAACGATGGCGGCAGCACCCATGCGTAATGCCTGGTCGGCAACTTGTGCGGCGCGTTGGTCGGGTAATTGCACCAACTCGGGGGCCATCAGCGACAAGAAGCAATCGCGCAGGTAGCGAACGATGTCTTGGGCAAGTGTGCGTGGATCACGGCCCTGCTGCACAGCAAAGGCAAGTGCGGCCAGCGCTTGGCCAGGATCGTGAGCGATGAACGCTTCGATGAATTCGTCGTAGGCCAACGTGTCGGGCATGTCGCCACCCGATGCCGACACAAGCTCAAGCGCGCTCAGCGTGTCACGAGCCGAACCGCCGCCTTGGGTGAGCACGGCCTGCAACGCTTCTTCGGAAACCGTGAGGCCAGCATCGGCGGCTACCCACCGAACGTGCTGTTCGAGCTCGTCCATCGGCAGCAGGTGAAACTCGAGATGCTGCACGCGTGAGCGGATGGTGGCGCTGACCTTTTGCGGGTCGGTGGTGGCCAACACGAACACAACGTGTGGCGGTGGCTCCTCGAGGGTCTTGAGCAACGCAGCCTCGGCACCCTTGGAGAGCATGTGCACTTCGTCGAGGATGTAGACCTTGTGCCGTCCCGGCGAGCTGAGCGACGCCTTGTCGATGAGGTCGCGCATTGCATCGACACCGTTGTTGCTGGCGGCATCGAGCTCGTGAACGTCGTAGCTATTGCCTGCCTCTACCGCGATGCATGAATCGCACTCGCAACATGGCTCGCCATCGATGGCGTTGGTGCAGTTGAGCACCTTGGCCAAGATGCGCGCCGACGATGTTTTGCCGGTGCCGCGCGGACCGCTGAACAAATAGCCCTGTCCTTCGCGGTTGTTGATGACCGCATTGCGCAG
>CAMASN010000041.1 GCA_945861025.1 Ferrithrix thermotolerans DSM 19514 | reverse complement strand
CAGGCCACGCTTGCGGCATTCTTCGGAGTGGGGTCGGTCATCAGCGTTTGTGTGCTGGCGTTCACCGACAAACTCGGGGGCCGCCAACTCACGCTGTCGGCGTTTTTGTTGCCGGGTGTAGTGGTTGGCATCGTGGCCTCACGGTGGCTGGTGGGCTTGATGGGTTCTCGATATTCGCGCCCCGCGATTTTGGCAATGTCGACGGCCAGCGCGCTGATCTTGCTCGCCCAGCAGTTCTGATCGCGGGTCAACACCCCGCCGTCACCGTCGGCTGAGTTTCACCCCGCTTCAGCCCGCCGGTACGGTTGGGCCATGGCTGATTTCGAGTTCACCGAGTTGCTCCCCCTGGGCGCTGACGAGACCACATATCGCCTCATCGGCACCGAGGGCATATCCACCTTCGAGACACCGCAAGGCACGTTCTTGCAGGTGTCCCCCGAGGCCATTACGCAGCTCACCGAGCAGGCGATGAAAGACATCGCCCACTTGCTACGGCCCGCCCATCTCAAGCAGTTGGCCAGCATCCTCGACGACCCAGAGGCCAGTAGCAACGACCGCTTCGTTGCGCTCGATCTGCTCAAGAACGCAAACATCGCCGCCGGTGGCGTGCTGCCGATGTGCCAAGACACGGGCACTGCAATCGTGAAGGCGAAGAAGGGCCAGTACGTGTTCACCGGCGGCGGCGACGAAGAGGCCATCGCGCGCGGCGTGTTCAACACCTACCTCACCAGCAACTTGCGCTACAGCCAGATGGCGCCGCTGAGCATGTACGACGAAGTGAACACCGGCAACAACTTGCCCGCCGAGATCAAGATCAGTGCAGTCGATGGCGACGCGTACAAGTTCTTGTTCATTGCAAAGGGCGGCGGCAGCGCTAACAAGAGCTACCTGTTTCAGGAGACCAAGGCGCTGCTCAACGAAAAGACCTTGCTGCCCTGGCTGTTCGAGAAGATGAAGACCCTCGGCACTGCCGCGTGCCCGCCGTATCACCTTGCCATAGTCATCGGCGGCACGTCGGCCGAGTTCGCTGTAGAGACGGCCAAGATCGCCAGCACCAAATACCTCGACAGCTTGCCCACCAGCGGCAGCGCAACCGGCCACGCGTTTCGCGATATCGAGCTTGAGGCGAAGGTGCTCAAGCTGTCGCAAGACACCGGCATCGGCGCACAGTTCGGCGGCAAGTATTTCTGCCACGACGTGCGCATCGTGCGGCTGCCACGCCACGGCGCCAGCTGTCCGGTAGCGATGGCCGTGAGCTGCTCAGCCGACCGACAGGCGCTGGGCAAGATCACCAAAGACGGCATCTTCCTCGAGCAGCTCGAGACCGATCCGGCGCAATATCTGCCCGAGATCACCCACGATGATCTCGACGACAATGTGGTGCACATTGATCTCAATCGGCCAATGCACGAGATCCGCGCCGAGCTCACCAAGTACCCCGTGAAGACCCGCGTCATGCTCAACGGACCAATGGTTGTGGCCCGCGATATCGCCCACGCAAAGCTCAAAGATCTGCTCGACTCAGGCCAACCAATGCCGCAATACATGAAGGACTACTGCGTGTATTACGCAGGTCCAGCCAAGACACCCGCTGGCTACGCCTCCGGCTCGTTTGGCCCAACTACGGCCGGTCGCATGGATAGCTATGTCGACGAGTTCCAGGCCGCCGGGGGCAGCATGATCATGCTCGCCAAGGGCAACCGCAGCCGCCAAGTGACCGACGCATGCAAGGCCCACGGCGGCTTCTATCTCGGCTCAATTGGTGGCCCAGCTGCGCGACTCGCCCAAGACTGCATCACCAAGGTCGAAGTGCTCGAATACGCCGAATTGGGCATGGAAGCGATCTGGAAGATCGAGGTTCAGGACTTCCCCGCGTTCATCGTGGTCGACGACAAGGGCAACGACTTCTTCGATCTCGTGAACAAGCCCATGCCGGGCACTGCTGTTCATCTGCGCTGAGCAACACGCTCAGGCAGTGAACTCGCCAAGCTCGCCGGCCAATGCACCCAAGCGCAATTCACCTTGCGGAGTCTGACCACCAGACGACATGAACCGTTGCATTGCTTCGCGGGCCGCCGGAGCGCCAAGCGTGGCCTGAAACGCTGCGCCCTCAGCAATGAGGTCGGGCACGATCTCTTTGTCGGATCGCAACACCGACGCCTTGGCCGCTGCCACTGCGTGCGCAGGAAACGAGGCAATACGTGCCGCCAAATTGTTTACGTGCGGCCAGAGATCTGCGGCCGCCATCGAGCGGTTGACCCAACCCCACGACTCGGCAAGATCGGCCGATATGTCGTCGCATCCGAGCACCACTTCAAGCGAGCGCGAACGCCCGATGAGGCGCGACAGACGCACCGTGCCGGAGCCACCAGGGATAATGCCCAGCGCCACCTCGGGTTGGTTGAACACCGCTTTGCCACTGAGCGCGAACCGCATATCGCAGCTCAGTGCAAGCTCGCTGCCACCGCCGCCAACGCGTCCCTCGATGACCGCAATGGTGGCCTTGGGCATTGTGCGAAATGCCTCGCACATCGCATGAAACGCATTGAGTTCGGTTGGTGAAACCTGTTGACCCGTAGGGAACTGCAAGATCAGCGACACGTCGAAATGAGCAATAAAGAAGTCGGGGTTCGCCGACGACAAGACCACGACGCGCACGTTGTCATCGACGGCGAGGACACCAGCAACACGCGCCAACTCGCCGAACATCATGGCGTCGAACAGGTTGATGTCGCCATTGTCGATGACCACGCGAGCGATGCCGTGAGCCACGGCAACGCTGAACGTGGTGTATCCGTCGTAGCTCACAGCAAGGTGGTGAGCACAGCCCGTGTGCGAGCAACTTCGTCGGGGTTGCCGCCGAACTCGGCTGCTGCAAAGTCGGTGACCCCAATGTCGGCGAGGGCGCTAATGCGGTCGGCGACTTCGGCCTCGCTGCCAACAATGGCAATCTCTTCGGGACCCTTGACGCCCTCGAGGTCGAGCATTGCGCGATAGCTGGGCAAGTGGCCGTACATCTGGAAGATGGCCGCAGCACGCGTGACCGAACCGGCCTTGTCGTCGGTGACACAAACTGGCAATGCGGCAATAACGCGCTGATCGGGACGGCCCGCAGCTTCGGCTGCGGCACGAAGTGTTGGCACGGTGTGATCGCGCAGTGTTGCTGGTCCGGTGCACCAGGTGAGCGTGCCATCGGCGAGCGCTGCAGTAACGCGAAGCATCTGCTCGCCGAGCGCAGCCACAACAACGCTGGGGCGCTTGGCGGCCGAGATCGAGAGCCCACCGGCCACGCTGTAGGCCTCGCCCTGCAACGCGGCGGGCTTGCCTTCGAGCAACGGCATCAGCACGCTGAGGTACTCACGCAGATGGCGCACAGGCTTGTCGAATGACATGCCCCACATGTGCTCAACAACCATCTTGTGGCTGAGGCCAATACCCAAGCACAACCGGCCCGATGCCGCTTCGTTTACCGTGAGCGCCTGCTGGGCCATCATCATTGGGTGACGTGGGAAGGTGGGCACAACGCTGGTGCCAAGCTCGATGTCGGCCACCTCGCGACCCACCACTGCCAGCACGGTGAGTGCATCGTGTCCGAAGATCTGTGGCACCCAGAAGCTGCTGAAGCCAGCACCCTGTGCAGCGGCGGCCTCGGCCACCACCTGATCGATAGTGCCGTCATTTGTAGTACCGCTGAAGATTCCAATACGCATAGTCGCACCGTATCGTGCGGCTGTCTCAGCCAGCGGTCTCAGCGCCGAGGTCGAGCACGCCGAGCTATTCGGTGGTCAGCGAGTCGCCGACGAGCGCGTCGATTGCATCGTCGCTGAGGCCCGCCTCAAGCAACACTTCGCGGCCGTGCTCGCCCAGCAGCGGAGCATGCCTGCGCACGCTTGCCGGCGTCGCAGCGAACCGCACCGGCGGCGGAATCTGACGGTAGGCACCCATCGTCGGATGCTGCTCGATGGGTAGTTCTGCAACAAGATCGTCGAGGCTGCGCACCGGACCCGCCGGTATGTCGTGACGACTGCAGTACTCGATCCAGAACCCGCTCGATCGGGTAGCAATGATCGGGTCGATCAGCGCGTATAGATCGCCAGCGTTGACAGCGCGTGTCGACGCAGAGAGCACTCGCGCATCATCGATGAGATCGAGTCGGCCACCCTCGCGGAACAGATCGTTGTAGTTGCTCGCCGAGTACGGCAGTACGGCCACCCATCCATCGGTGGTTGCGTAGGGACGACGCTCGGGGGCGAGCATGCGCGAGTATCCGGCGGAGCCCAACGGCGGCTCGGGTATCGCAGCACAGCCATGCTCGACCAGTGTGAACGACGTGAGCGCGTCGATCATCGGCACCTCAACGAACTGCCCTTCGCCGGTGCGCTCACGATGGAACATTGCGGCCAGCACTGCATAGACAATGGTGAGGCCCGCCACTTTGTCGGCCACCAGAGTTGGGGCCAACGCAGGAGTACCGCTTTGCCGCTCGAACGCATCGGCGATTCCTGCACTCGCCTGGATCACATCGTCGTAGGCAGGCTTGTTCGCATCGACCCCATCGGATGGCCAACCGTGCGCCTGACACATCACGATGTCGGCACGCACCTCGCGAATCGCTGCGTAGTCAAGCCTCAGCCGAGCAAGCGGAGCAGGGCGCAGGTTTGTCACCACCACATCGCATGTTGCCGCAATACGCAAGAACGCATCGCGCCCGGCCTCGCTCTTGAGGTCGAGACAAACGTTGCGTTTGTTGCGCAACAGATTCAGCGAGATACCCGACATTCCCCGGCCCGGCCCTGGACCCATAATGCGATTGGTGTCGCCACTCGCTTCTTCGATAGCGATGACATCGGCGCCTAGGTCGCCCAAGATTTGCGTGGCATATGGCCCCATCACCACAGACGAGAAGTCGAGAACACGCACACCCGCCAACGGGCCAAGAGCAACGGGGTCAGTCATGGCAACGAGTCTTGCTGACGAGTCGTGCGAAAACAGCTTTGGCTGTTGAGCGGGTTAGGCGAGGCTGACGAGTTCGAGCCAGTCGGGGCTGAAGAAATCGACCTGACCGTCGGGCATGAGCAGCACCTTGGTGGGCTTGAGTTGCTCAACGAATTCGGCATCGTGGCTCACGAACACGATGGTGCCCTTCCATGTGCTGAGCGCATCGGCTACGGCCTGGCGGCTTGCGGGATCGAGGTTGTTGGTGGGCTCGTCGAGCAGCAAGAGGTTGTTACGACCCACCATCAACATTGCGAGGGCAAGTTTGGTCTTCTCGCCACCGCTGAGCGTGCCGCTGTCTTGGAAGACCTTTTCGCCCATCAGCCCGAACATGCCAAGCATGCCGCGTAACTGCGTCTCGGTGAGCATCACGTTTGAAGGAACCTCGGAGCGGATGTTGTGAAGCAAGCTCTCGTTGATGCGCAGGTTGTCATGTTCTTGCGCGTAGTAACCAACATTGACGCCGTGGCCAAACTTGAAATCGCCGAGTGTGGGCTGTGCCTCACCCGCGAGGATGCGTAGCAAGCTGGTCTTGCCAGCGCCGTTGAGGCCAAGCACCAACAGACGCTCACCGCGGCCGATATCGAACGTGACGTCTTCGAACACGGGCGAACCCGCGCCGTAGCCCTTCGACAAACGTGTTGCAGTAATGACCGTGGCGCCCGAGGGTGGCGGTTCAGGAAACTTGACCTTCATCACCTTGTCGCCAGCGCCCACGTGAACGCGTTGTGATTCGAGACGAGCGATCTGCTTTTCCTTGCTGTGCGCCATTGAGGCTTTGGTGGCCTTGGCGCCAAAACGATCGACTACTGATTGCAGACGAGCAATCTCTTTGGTCTGCAAGATCGATTGACGCGCCAGGCGTTCTTCGTCGGCAGCACGCGCCAACTGGTATTGGCTGTACGTGCCGCGGTATTCGACGAGGTGCCCGGTGGCATCTTCGGCCGGACGATCGAGGTGCAGAACTCGGGTGATGGCTTCGTCGAGTAGGTCGAGGTCGTGGCTGATGACCAACATCGCGCCGCGATACTTGCGAAGGAAATCGAGCAGCCAGTTTTTGGCATCGATGTCGAGGTGGTTGGTGGGTTCGTCGAGCAGCAAGGCATCGCTGCCGGCAAACAGAATTCGCGACAACTCGACGCGACGACGCTCGCCACCCGAGAGCACACCAAGCGGCAGATCGAGGCGGTCGGCTTTCAGGCCGAGGCCGGCGGCAATTGAACGGGCCTCGCTGTCGGCGGCATAACCGCCCGAACTGGCGAACTCGTCTTGCGCCTTGCTGTAGCGCGCCACATTGCGATCGCTGGTTTCTTCTTCCATCGCGATGCGCAACTTCTCGATGCGAGTGAGTTGATCGTCGATGCCGCGTCCTGACAGCACATGGGTGATTGCAGTGCGACCGTCGAGCACACCTGCGATGCGTGGGTCCTGAGGCAAATAGCCGAAGCCACCTTTGCGCAGAATCTTGCCGCCGATGGGTTCGGTCTCACCACCCAGAACCCTGAAGAACGTTGTCTTGCCGGCGCCGTTTCGGCCAACGAGACCAACTTTGTCGCGAGGCATGATGGTGAACGAGGCCTGGTCGACAACAAGGCGACCGCCAATCTCCACCGAAACACCCTGCACTTGAAGCATCTGTCTAGGGTGGCAGCAGCGCCCGCCAACCGCAACCGCCTGAGGTCATTGCTGCCTATTATGCGTCACATGAATCTCACGGCCGCCGCACCTGTTGCTTGTGGGGCAGGCATCGTGGGCGCCGCTGCATACCTCGCCCTCAACGACCCCGCCTCCCCCGCAGCACACTTACCCGCATGCCCATTCTTTGCGAGCACTGGACTCTGGTGCCCCGGTTGTGGCCTCACCCGCGCCACCCATGCGTTGCTGAACGGTCACGTGGCAACGGCTTTTGGGTTCAACGCACTGTTCCCATTGTTTCTCAGTGCCATCGTCGTTGGCTGGTTTGCGTGGATGCGAAGTGCGCGCGGCCACCCACCGATTGCATGGTTGGTCAAGCTGCCCCTGTGGCTCACCATCGCTGCTGGCGTTGGGGTGATCGCCTTTGGCGTCGCGCGCAACATGCCCGGACTCGAAGCGCTTGCCCCATAAGCCGCGTTCGGCGTGTTAGCCGTTTGTTGTGGGCGGCTTCGCTGACGACGATGTTGGCGCAGACGATGACGGGGGCGTCGTGGCTTTGGTCGATGCGGCCGACGGCGACGAATCATCGGTCGTCGGGCCAGAGTCGGGAGTCGACGTGTTCGGCTTGGTACTTGGCTTGGTGTCGGTAGAGCCGTTGGGACCAGTTGGGCTGCCCATCGAGTCGTCTCTGAAATCGCTCTTCAAACAATCGGCGCCAGTGCCAGAGACGGGCCCAAGAACCATCGCGATGGTCTTGGCCAACTTCGCCCGACCAGCTTCAGTGAGATGCAATCCATCGGGTCCCGTGAGGCGCGACTCTTGGGTAATTGAGGCCCAATCAACAACCGTGACATTGTCGAACGCACTTGCTTCGGCGACGATGGCTTTGTTCACGTTGGCCTGAGCCGGCCTGAACATCGTTGTGTTCAACAGCACTGTCGGACGTGGCGCCAAGCGAGTGAGCAGCATGCGCAGCTGATCGGAGTACTTGGCCTTGTCGTAGAGAAAGTTGTTACCAAGCAGAACGACTGCGGCATCCCATCCGGCACCCAGACGCTTGTCGAGAACTTTGTTGCCGAACTCAATGAAACGCCCGGTCTCGGCATCTACCTCTACCTGCCAACCGAGCGGCACCAGTTCACTGCACGCTTGATCGCCGTAGCGGCGCGAGATTGAAGTCATCACCGAGTCGCCGATGAGGATGACCTTGTTGCCCTGCACGCGAGAGCCCACTTGACCGGAAGACGCATGAGGCAACGACACGGTGACTACGCCCAACGGTGAAGGATCTTCGGCGGTTGGCGCCGACGGCAACGAAGCAGGCAATACACCGACGCCACCGACTGTGATCGGAACCGATCCATCGGCGCTGGACACGCCCTGATTACTGCATCCGCTGACCAGTGCAAGACCAACCACAAGGGCTGCGCTGGCGCGCAAGAACACGTGTGGGGCGGCCGAAGTCATTGCACTATTTGATTCGGCGCGGCGCCAACAAGCAAGTCGCTCGTGGGCGCCGCACCGGTCAGATGCTTCGAAACGCTGTTACTTGTTGGCTTTGAGTTCGGCGAGGATGCCCTGGAGCAGGTCGTTGTCGGACGGTCCGTCTTGAGCGAGTTCGCGCTTGGTGATCTTCTTGTAGGTCTTCACCAACATGAACACGACGAAGGCTGTGAGCACAAACGTGAACAACTGGTTCACGAAGTTGCCCCACAGAAGCGTCTTGTAGGCCTTGCCGGCAAGACCGGAACAGTCTTGCTTTCCAGAAGGCTTTCCGGTGGCCGGGTCGAGAATGGCAGTGCACTTCACGAACAGACCGATAGCGCCAGTGAAAATGTCTTTCACGAACGAGTCAATGACCGCCTTGATGGCGAGACCCATAATGAAGGCCACTGCTACCGACATCAGGTCGCCGGTAGCGATGAAGTCTTTGAACTCCTGAACGAGTCCCTTTTTCTCACTCATGATCTTGATCCTTAGCTGGGTTCGACGATTACGACAGCATCATTGAAGCACGCTCCGGCGCCCAGATCGTTGACCCCTCGCGGGATCAACACATTGGCGGTTCTGTCGTTGTCGAAGTGCCGCAGCCACAACCCCTTGGGGATCGAGACGACACCTGGGCGCATCGTCGCGTCAACGTGAGCGCGTAGCGAGATGGTTCCGAGATCGTTCGACACTCGCACACGTTGACCATCGGTCACACCACGGGTCGCCGCATCAAGTGGGCTGATTGAGATCACGACATCGGGCGGCTCAAACTCAGCGAACATCGAGTTGATGGTGCGGTTCGTAGCCGGCGTCAGCAGCGTGAGGCCGCCACTCGGCGACGCCAGCGACGCAAAGGCCGGCAACGGCATCTCGCTTGAGGTATCAACAAGCCGCGCCCGGTGCGCCCCATCGGCGAACTCGGGATGCGTGTGAACAAACTGCACCGTGGTGCCGGACTTGCGAAGCGACGGCGTCAACGATGTGTCGTTGTCGGTGCGTACTAATGCTGTGAGCCGCAATGGATCAGGGTTGAAGTCATCGGCGTGGAAGCCCAACTCTGCCGCCAAGCCCGCAGCCACTTCATCGTTCGTGCGGCTGTCGCCGACTCGACCGATAACGGGAGCGAATGTCTGCGTCGAATACGACCCATACGAGGTCGCGATGTCGTGCACCTCGAAATGGGTCGTAGCCGGAAGGATGACATCGGCATACATGGCCGTATCGGTCATCACTTGCTCGTGAACCACGGTGAACAAGTCGTCGCTCGATAAGCCACGCAACATCGCTTCTTGGTCCATTGCCGTGACGGCAGGGTTGGCGCCCTGCACGAACAACAGTCGGGTGCGCGGCCAATCGGGTAGCTCGCCGTTGAGCGCGAGGCCGACATCATTCATGCTGATGTCGGATCGCTCAGCAGTTGGCCGGCCCAGCGGCCGCAACGCGTCATACGACAGCGGAGCACCCGACGAGGTAGACGCAATGACCCCACTTCCGCGAACTCCGAAATGTCCAGCGACAAGCCAAAGGTTGAGCGCTGCGACGCATCCGGCGCCCCCATTACGATTTCGCTCAAGCCCGTAGCCGAGGCGCATCATCGCCGGGCCCGCTGAAGCGATCATTGTTGCGAACAACTCGATGTCGCCTTGGTCGATGCCACATTCGACGCTGGCGCGTTCGAGAGTCCATTCATCGGCTGCGGCTATGAACTCTTGCGCGCCCACGGTATTGGCCGCCAAGAACTCGGCGGCGATGAGCCCACGTTCGTTCAGCAATCGAGTAGTTGCATATGCAAGTACTACGTCGGTGCCGGGTCGAATGGCCAAATGAAGATCAGAGCGCGAAGCGACTGCCGTTCCACGAGGATCGATCACAACCAACTTCGCGCCACGCTTGGTAGCCGCCGTGAGCAACGGCAGCAGATGAGTGTTCGAGGCCATCGGATTAGCCCCCCAAACAACAATGAGCTCGGAGTGCTCGAGGTCGAACGGATCGGCTCCCAACATCGACCCAAACACCTGATCCCACGCGGCGCTTACGGTTGATGCGCAGATGGTGTGTTGCACCTCGGGGCATCCAAGCCGCTCGAACAACGCAGGAGCAAGGGCCGACCCGGAGAGCACCCCACCCGACGACGAATACAAGTACGGGATGACGCTGTTCGGTCCCGACTCGGCGATCGTGCTGATGATCTTGGAGGCGATCAGGCCGTTCGCCTCAGCCCAGGTTGCCACCGAGAATTGGCCCGAGCCCCGAGGGCCGCTGCGGATGAGCGGAGTCATTACCCGTTCGGGGGCATACACGCGCTTGGCGTGGTGCTTCACCTTTTGGCAGATGAACCCCTGCGTGAACGGGTTCGCCGACTCACTGGTATCGGCGTCGATAGCCACAATGCGACCATCGTCAACCGTGACCGCGAGCGAGCACGTGTCGGGGCAGTCGAGCGGGCAGGCCGTGGTGAGCACTTGACGCATGACAGCAGTCTGACCTGCGTACACGCTCACCGCCAACGATTCCTCTACTACGGTGTTTCCCGAAATGATCATCGAACGCTACGACCTCGTCATCATCGGTATGGGCGCCGGTGGCATGGAAGCCGCCGAGTTCGCAGTCACCCTCGATCTCAGCGTTGCGGTGGTCGAGCGCGACCGCGTCGGAGGCGACAGCCTCTGGACCGGCAGCGTCCCATCGAAGGCGTTGCTGGCGTCGGCCAAGGCGGCGCACACGATGCGCACCGCCGACCTCTTTGGCATCACTGCGGTTGAACCCACAATCGATCTGGCGATGGTGTGGCGGCGCGTGCGCGCGGTGCAGGCCGAGATTGCACGCACCGATAACGACGCCGACCGATACCGCGACATGGGCATCACCATTGTCGAAGGCGACGCCACAATCACCGGCCCCAATCACGTGAGCGTGGTCAGCGACGCCGCCGAGCCGATCACGCTCGAGGGACGTTTCATCATGGCGTGCACCGGAAGCAGCCCGCGAATCCCCGATATCGAAGGACTGGTCGACGCCGGATTTCTCACCAGCGAGACCCTGTTCGAACTCGACACACCGCCATCGAGCATCATCATTCTTGGCGGTGGCCCCGTCGGCGTCGAGATGGCCCAAGCGCTGAATCGCCTGGGCATCACAAATACATTGCTGCATCACGGCTCCAGCCTTCTACCCCGTGACGAACCCGCGCTCGCTCACGTTCTCGCCACAACGTTGCGCGCCGAAGGCGTCGACCTTCGCCTCAACGCCGAGTCCACGCGGGTCACGTTCGATGAGTCGGCCAAAACCGTGCACGCCACCATCAAAGGCATCAAGCACACCTTTACGGCCGATGCGATCCTTCTCGCCGCGGGTCGGCGGGCGAACACCGATGGCCTCGGACTCGAGGCGCTCGGTATCGACGTTGGACCTACCGGAGTTCGCGTTGATAGCCGCGGCAGAACCAGCGTAAAGACCGTCTACGCCGCAGGCGATGTGGCGGCAGGATTTCGCTTCACTCATTCGGCGGGCAATTACAGCGTTCGCGCCGTACGCGACATGTTCTTCCCTGGCAAAGGCAGCGGGGATTTGCTGGTGCCATGGTGCACGTTTACCGACCCCGAACTTGCCCATGCTGGCCTCACCATTGCCGAGGCCGAAACCGCATTCGGAAACGACGTCGACGTTTGGAAACTCGACCTCATCCACAATGATCGTGCTCGAACAGACAGCGCCACCGAAGGCACAATCGTGGTGATCACCAACAAGAGCCGAATCGTCGGAGCACACATTTTGGCGCCCGCGGCAGGCGAGATGATCCACGAACTGGCGCTCGCTATCCGCCACGACATGAAGATCGGCGACATCGCCAGCCTTGTGCACATCTACCCCACGTACGCCACGAGCATTGGTCAAGTGGCCTCAGAGAGTTTGTACGAACGAGCGCAAAAGCTGCGCTGGCTCGTTCGTCGCTAACAACCGTTGGCATGAGCTCTGCGCCTGCTATCCGGGGGCAGGCTTGAGGTCTTCAAACTTGTCGATATCACGCAACGACGGGAACACGAAAGCACATACGCCAACGATGACGAGGGTTGCGATGCCCCCACCGATAACGGCGAACGGCAGCCCGAGATACTGCGCCGCCATGCCGCTCTCGAACGCGCCAAGTTCGTTTGATGCCCCGATAAACACATTCTCGACGGCAAAGACTCGACCCAACTTCTCATCGGGAGTGACCAACGGAATGAGCGAGCCACGCACGAAGACGCTCACCATGTCGGCACCAGCCAACGTAACCAGCGCGATAAACGCGACCACATAGTTATGCGTAAGACCAAGCACAATCGTGGCCGCACCGAACACACCCACAGCACACAACAACACGCGCCCAACGTAACGACGTAGTGGTCTGATCGACAGAAAGATTGCCATCGAGGCTGCTCCCATCCCGCCAGCAGCTCGCAGCCACCCGTAGGCCACATCGTCAACGTGCAACCGGTCTTTCGCAATTACCGGAAGTAAGGCAACAGCGCCGCCAAACAACACTGCGAACAGATCGAGCGTGATCGCGCCCAGCACGATGGGTGTGTGGCGAATAAAGCGCAACCCCTCGACCGCGCTGTGCAGCGTCGGCTTGAAGTCGGCGGGTGGGGCGATGGGTTCGCGCTTGAACTGCAAGCCCAGGAGCCAAACCAAACCCCCAAAAATTGACGCGCTCACCACCGCGTAGGGCACCCATGTAGCCATCGAGTACAACCATCCCGAGAACGCCGGGCCCACGATGATTGCTCCGGTCCACGTGGCGCTAAACAGCGCGACCACGCGCGGCAACGCCCCATCGGGCGCCACCATTTGCGGCAACGCACGGATCGACGGATTGGTGAAGGCTCTGAACACTCCGAACGCGGTCGCAATCGCAAAGAATGGCCACACTGCCGTGGGTTTACTGAGCGAATACAGCAACAGGCCAATCGCACATGCAAGCTCACCAGCGAGCCCAAGGGCAGCGATCTTCTTACGGTTGAAACGATCGGCGAGCGAGCCGGTGAGCAACACCAATACCGGTGCCGGAGCAAACTCGGCAAGACCAAGCCACGCCAAGTCAATTGAGCGATCAGTGATGTCGAAGATCTGCTTTCCGAGCACGGCGGCCTGCAGCGCCACGCCAACCGAGATCAACGTGTACGAGCCAAGCAAGATTCGCACATCGCGATCTGCAAGCACCTCACGACCCGAAGGAACAGCGGTCGCAACAGAGGTCTCATTCACAGAATAACGACCCTACAGAAACGCGCTGTGCATTGAAGCGACCCGTTTGTGTTACACAAGCCGAATGACTTCTTTCGCTGACGAAACACAATGGATGGATGCCACCGATCAGGCGGCGCTTGTCGCCCGCAGAGACGCAACCCCAGTTGAGTTGCTCGATGCCGCCATCGAACGAATCGAACGAATCGATCCTTCGCTCAACGCTGTGGTGATTCGTTGGTTCGACCACGCTCGCGAAGTTGCAGCGAGTCCTGATCTTCCCGACGGACCATTTCGAGGCGTGCCGTTTCTGCTCAAAGATCTGTGGGCCACCTATGCCGGCCAGCGCATCAGCAACGGCAATGTCGCACTGAAGAATGCAAACACCATTTCAACAATCGATACAACGCTGGTGTCGCGCTATCGAGCTGCCGGACTCGTCATCGCTGGACGCACCAACAGTCCCGAACTCGGCAGCGTTCCCGTCACCGAACCCTTGGCGTGGGGCGCTACACGCAACCCGTGGGACACCTCACGCACGCCGGGCGGATCCAGCGGAGGCTCCGCTGCAGCGGTGGCTGCAGGCATGGTTCCGTTCGCGCACGCTAGCGACGGTGGCGGCTCGATTCGTATCCCGGCTTCATGTTGCGGGCTCGTGGGCCTCAAGCCCAGCCAGGGCCGCATCACCTTTGGCCCCGCTCGCGACGAAAGCGGACTCGGCGTCGAGCATTGCGTGAGCCGCACGGTGCGCGACACAGCGGCGTTGCTCGATGCAACATGCGGTCCCGGCATCGGCGACACCGTCACGGCTCCCGCTCCGAGTCGGCCCTACACCCTCGAGGTTGGCGCCGACCCGGGTCGCCTGCGTATTGGCTTACTCGATCACCATCCCCAAGGTGGCGCTGTCGATCAAGACTGTGTCGACGCCGCTCGCAACACGGCCGCGTTACTCGAATCACTTGGCCACCACGTAGAACCCGCATGGCCCGCAGCGCTCGAAGATTCGTCGTTTTCGTCCCAGTTTGGCGCGTTGTGGAGTACCAACATGGGCGTGTCGCTCAGCCGCTTTGAAGAAGCAGTTGGCCATCCGCTCGGAGCCGACGAATTCGAACTGATGAACCGTGCGCAAGCCGATTTCGCCAAACTCTTTAGCTCCATCGACTATGCGCGCGCACTGGCTGCAGTGGCCCAGTTCAGGCGCGCTGTGCAGGCTTGGTGGACCCAAGGTTGGGATCTCTTGGTCACGCCAACCAACGCACAAGTTCCCCTGCCAATCGGCACCATCGTGAACGATCCCAATCACCCGATGGCCCCGCTCGCTCGCTCTGGCGCGTTCGTTCCGTTCACTCCGGCTTGGAACACTTCGGGCCAGCCAGCCATCAGTGTGCCGATGCACTGGAGCGCCGAGGGTCTTCCAGTGGGTACGCAACTCGTCGCCGCGTACGGGCGCGAAGACGTCTTGATTCGCGTGGCCAGCCAACTCGAGCAGGCGCAGCCATGGGCGCATCGTCGCCCGCCGGTGTGATCACACGGCCCTAACGAGCCGTCCAACCGCCATCCACAATCAGCGACTGGCCGGTGATGAACGTGCTCGCCCTACTGGCAAGCAGCAGCAACGCACCATCGAGTTCGTGCTCGTCGCCCATGCGCGGGATCGGTGAGTTGGTGGTGACAAATCGCTGACTACCCGGGTCGGTATCCATACCAGCGGTCATCTCGCTATCGAACCATCCGGGGCACAGCGCATTCACGCGCAGACCCTTGCGAGCCCACTGCAAGGCCAACTCACGGGTGAGGTTGACGACGGCGCCCTTCGACGCGCAATAGTGCGCCTGCTTGATCGGCGCTGAGCCCACGTGGCCAAGCATCGATGCAATGTTCACGATGCTGCCGTAGCCCTGCGCCACCATCGGCGCTGACACCAGTTTGCTGAGCTGCCACACAGCGGTGACATTCAATTCCATCGCTGCACGAAAGGTGTCGAGGTCTTCGTCTTCGATCGCAACTTTGTGTCCGACGCCAGCGTTGTTGACCAACACATGCACGGTGCCAAACCGATCGATGGTCTCGGCCACCAGCCGCTCGCGATCTTCGGGCTGCGAGAGGTCGGCGCTGACAGCCAGCGCGTTGGGCATATCGGAAACGAGGTCGCGCAAACGGTCGGCACGCCGGGCCGCGACTACAACGGTGGCGCCCGCGGCGTGGAGTACCCGCGCGAAGCGATGACCCAAGCCCGACGACGCGCCCGTGACAATCACGATTTGGTCGTCAAGCCGGAACATGGACAACGGGTCAAGAGCGGCAGTTGGTGTCGTAGACATGGCGCTCACATTAGAAGCAGTGGCAACATGCCCCATGAGCGAATCCGAACTTCCCATGGTGATTCTTGTGCACGGGGCATGGCACGGCGCATGGTGCTGGTCAACCCTGCAGGCCGAACTCGATACGCGCGGCGTACCTTCGTTGGCCATCGACTTGCCCGGTCACGGCGTTTCGCTCGAACCATTTGGCGACCTCCTCAGCGATGCCGCTCATGTCTCACGAGTGCTCGCCAAGTTCCAGCAGCCGATTGCGCTTGTGGGCCATTCATACGGTGGCGCCGTGATCTCGCAGGCGGCATGCACCGCCACCAACGTGAAGCACTTGGTCTATATGACTGCGTATGTGCCCGATGTTGGCGAGGGAATCCTGCCGATGTCAGTGAACATGCCCAAAGCTCGCACCGCGCTCGGGCCAGCGATCGTCTATGACGACGATGGCATGTGCACCATTAATCCAGACCTCGCCTCCGCTGCGTTCTATGGCCGATGCAGCGCCAGCTCAATCGCAGCCAACATCGCCCGCCTCTGCGCGCAACCTGTGGCCAGCTTTGGCCAGGCCGTCACCGGCGCAGCGTGGAACTCGATCGAGTCCACCTACATTCGTTGCACCGACGACGATGCCATTCACATCTCGCACCAAGATCACATGGCCATTCGATGCACACACGTCGAGACCCTCGAGACCGACCACTCACCGTTTTCTTCCATGCCGGGCGCTACCGCCGATATTCTCGAACGCATTGCACGTGGATAACCACAACACCAACAAGGAGCCGAGTTGAAAGTTCGTATCGGTTTCGGGTTTGGTGCGCGCACCACGCTCAACGACAGCAGCTTCGGCGTGGCCGTCGACGCTCTCGAACGACTTCGCTTCGACAGCCTGTGGCTCAGCGACCGCATCGGCGGCGAGGTCCCCGACCCGCTCGTCGCAATGTCGTTCGCTGCAGGCCGCACCAAGCGCCTGAAGGTCGGCATGAGCGTGATGGTGCTGCCCGGCCACAATCCGGTGGTGCTTGCGAAACAACTTGCCACCCTCGACCGCCTCTCCGATGGCCGACTGCTCCCTGGCTTCGGCCTTGGCGCTGCCGACCCACACGAGCAGCAGGCCTTTGGCGTTGAGCGCAAAGAACGCGCCAAGATTTTCGACGAGTCGCTCGCCGTGATGCGCGCTTGCTGGAACGAGGCCGAGGTCACCTTTCACGGCGAACGGTTCCACTACGACCGCCTGCGGGTGCTGCCCAAGCCCAAGCAGCAACCGCTCGAGGTATGGCTTGGCGGCATTGCCCCATCTGAGTTGAAACGAGTCGGCCGACTCGCCGACGGCTGGTTGCCGTCGTTCGTCACCCCTGCCGATGTCGCCGCAGCGCGGCCGATCATCGAGCAAGTTGCCCGTGAACACGAACGCGAAGTGCCCGCCGATCACTTCGGCGCGCTGATTCCCTACTCACATGCGCCACTGCCCGACGCGTTGATTGCGGGCCTTGCCGCACGGCGTCCCGACCTCGACAACATCTCTGAGCTTGTGCCTCAAGGCTGGGACCAATTGCTTGCGCACATCGATCGTTTTGTCGATGTGGGCACCACCAAGTTTGTGGTGTTGCCAATCTCCGAGCCGGGCAGCGAAGACGCGTGGGTCAGCGAACTCGAAGCTGCTGCAGCCGTGTTGCTGCCGCGCCAAATCTGACAACCACGCAGCCACCAGCCTCACTCACGGTTTCACCGAGTTCCACGCACCGGTGTCGTAGAGGTGCCACAGTTGCCCTATGCATTCTGATCTCTTGATCACTCCGCTGATGTTCGAGCTGCGGCGACTTCGTATGCCACTGGTGCGACCATTTCGCACGAGCTTCGGCACCGAGTCAGTTCGCGAAGTCATGGTCATTCGAGTTGTCACCAACCAAGGCGAGGGCTGGGGTGAATCGTCCATCGAATCCGACCCGCTGTATCTCAGCGAGTTCCACAACGCCGCCGACTACGTGTTCGTCGAGCATCTGATTCCACGCCTATTCGCCGCTGCCCCGTTTCGTGTCGATGACGTAGCGGAGATCCTCGCTGCGGTAAAGGGTCACCGCATGGCGAAAGCAGCACTCGAAATGGCGCTACTCGACGCGCAACTTCACGCCGAAGGGCGATCGTTTCAGCGTTACCTCGGAGCCACGCGCACGGCAGTGACTGTGGGAGTTTCGGTGGGTATCACCGAGACCATCGACGAACTCGTTCACGTCGTGTCCGATTATGTGGCCGAGGGCTACTCGCGCGTCAAACTCAAGATCGAGCCTGGTTTCGATATCGAACCGGTTCGCCGCGTGCGTGAAGCCAACCCAGACCTGATGTTGCAGGTCGATGCCAACACCGCGTACGACACATCAGACATCGACCATCTCGCTCGCCTCGATCCGTTCAACCTGTTGCTCATCGAGCAACCATTCGGAGAAGACGACCTGGTTGGCCACGCCGAACTCCGTCGTCGCGTGAGCACCCCCATTTGCCTCGACGAAGCGATCGGGTCTATCGACCATGTACGTTCGGCCATCGCCCTCAACGCCGTCGACATCGTGAACATCAAGCCAGCTCGAGTGGGTGGATACCGCGCCGCTGCGGCCATTCACGATCTCTGCGTCGACGCGGGCATTTCGGTGTGGTGTGGCGGCATGTTGGAAACCGGAATAGGCCGAGCAGCAAATCTGGCGCTCGCGTCGTTGCCGGGGTTCACGCTGCCCGGCGACATCTCGGCCACCAAGCGCTACTGGCACCGCGACATCACGGCTCCCTTTAACCTGGACAACGGCCAGATCACCGTGCCCACCGGTAACGGCTTTGGGGTGGCGGTCGACACCGATTTCGTCGACGAGATCACCTTCGAGCGTCGCGAAGTCACGCCGCAGCTCTGACCCACGTTGATTTTTCGTTCACCGAAATAGGCGATTTGGAGCATCTCTCCTAGGGTCGGCGCATGGCTCATGGTGACGCTTCGACAAGCGATCGCCACCGCCTTACCCTTCGTTCGCACCATTCGCCAGCACTAGCCACCACGATCACCATCGAGTCCACGCTCAGCGACCTCGACCGCCAGCGTTTGCAATCTGTGCTGTGCGATCCGCTGCTCGAATCGGGCTCATGGAACACCCAAATAGGCCCCCTGCAACTCGACATCGGCCTCATCCCCGGAGTCACCGATACCGCCGCAGAGCAGGTCATTCACGCTGCTTCGCTGCTCGGCATTCACGTCACCGATGCCGCCGTTGGCCGGCTCATCGATCTCGATCGATTGCTCGACGACCGTGAGATCCGCAGCCATTACACCAATGCCGTTATCGAGCGGTGGGCCACTGGAATCAGCGTCGAGCCAGGCTACGCACTACGCGAAACCACCGTGTCGCCCACCGAGTTGGTCGACCTTGCGCTCGACGACGACGCACTCGGCCGGCTCAGCTCGCAGCGCGGCCTTGCGCTCGACCTCGCCGAACTGCATGTGATCCGCGACCACTTCAGCGCAGCGAACCGCTTGCCAACCGACGCCGAACTTGAAACGCTCGCCCAGACCTGGAGCGAACACTGTGCGCACAAGAGCTTCCGGGCCGACATTGTGCTGCCAGACGGTACGGTCCTCGAGCCCTTGCTCGATCAGCTTCGGCGCTCGACCAACGAGATCGATGCCAGCTTTGTGGTGTCGGCATTCGACGGCAACGCGGGCATCGTGCAGTTCACGCCTACCCGCACCTACGCACTCAAGTGCGAGACCCACAATCACCCTTCGGCCATCGAGCCATTCGGCGGAGCCAACACTGGCGTTGGCGGAGTCATTCGAGACATCCTCGGCGCGGCACATCAGCCCATTGCATGCACCGACATCCTCTGTTTCGGGCCCGCCGATACCACCGACGACCAACTACCCGATGGCGTGCTCAGCCCGGCACGCATCATCGAGGGCGTCGTCGCTGGCATTGCCGACTACGGCAACAAGATCGGCTTACCAACGGTTGCTGGCAGCGTGCTGTTCGATCCCGCCTACGTGTCGAATCCGCTGGTCTTTGCGGGATGCATCGGTGTGGCCCCGTCGCCACGACCAGCGCTCACCGGTCCTCATCCGGGCGATCGGGTGATTCTGCTCGGCGGACGCACCGGACGCGACGGCATACGTGGTGCCACCTTTTCCTCAATGGAGATGGACGCAACCACTGGCGATGTCGCCGGAGCCAGTGTTCAGATCGGTGATCCCATCACCGAAAAGCTCGTCAGCGATTTACTTGCCGACGCATGGCATCTCTACACCGCCATCACCGACTGCGGTGCTGGCGGATTGTCATCGGCGATTGGCGAGCTTGGCGATGGTGTCGGCGCCGATGTCGAACTCAATCTCGTGCCGCTCAAATATGCCGGCCTCGCGCCATGGGAGATTTGGCTCAGCGAAGCTCAAGAACGCATGGTCGTTGCCGTAGACCCGCATCAGCTCGCCGAGCTCGCTGCGCTGGCTCATCGCCACGGTGTAGAGCTCAGCGACCTCGGCTCGTTCACCGGCGATTCGCAGCTTGTAGTCCGCCACAACGCAACGCCAATCGTCGATCTGCCCACCACGTTCTTGCACAAGGGTCGGCCGCGTCGACGCCTGCAGGCAATATTGCCGCAGCCGCAGCGAGCCGAATCGGTGCCGCAGTGCAATGACCTCGCTGGCGCATTGCTGGCCCTGCTTGCCCACCCAAACATCTCGAGCAAAGCAGCAGTCATTCGCCGCTTCGACCACGAAGTGCTCGGCTCCACCGTCATCCGTCCGCTCACCGGCGCCTGCAACGACGGCCCGGCCGACGGCGTGGTGCTGGCCGGACCATCCGATGCCGACGGCATCGCGATCGGTATCGGCGTCAACCCGTGGTTCGGTCTCAGCGATCCCGAGCACATGGCGTGGGCCGTGGTCGACGAAGCCATTCGCAATGTTGTTGTCGCTGGCGGCGACCCCGAAGCAATCGCGCTGATGGACAACTTCTCGTGGGGTAACCCAACCCGCGCCACCACGTTTGGTGATCTTGTTGTCGCCGTTCGCGGATGCTGCGACGCGGCACGCGCCTATAGCGCGCCGTTCGTGTCGGGCAAAGATTCGCTCAACAACGAATACCTTGCGGCCGACGGCAAACGCCACGCCATTCCTCCCACGCTTGTCATCACTGCAGTGGCCCCCGTTGCCGATGTAGGCGCCGTTGTCACCCCCGACCTCAAGGGCGTCGGTAACTCACTGGTACTGCTCGGCACCACCCGCTCAGAATTTGGCGGCAGCCACCTCTCGATGGTCATCGGCGATCAGCAGCCACGCGCTGTGCCCGCACCGCAAGCAGCATCTCCCGCGCTCTACAAGGCGCTGCATCGCTGCATCGTCGACGGCCTTGTTGTCTCAGCCCACGACTGCAGCGAAGGCGGCGTTGCCGTTGCAGTCGCCGAAATGGCCATCGCCGGTCGACTCGGTGCCAGCATCATCCCTTCAACAATTCATCACGACATCGTCGCCGCACTGTTCAGCGAGAGTACCGGCCGCATCGTGTGCGAAATCGAACCAAGCAACGTCGCCCAGTTTGTCGAAGCCATCAACGTTGCGTCCGATACAACTCTGGCCGCGGTTATCGGCAGCGTGTCGGCCGACCACAGCATGCACTTCGGACCACAACTCAACCTCACCGTGGCGCAACTGGTTCACGCATTCAACGGGACCACGGCGTGACCATCGCGATCAACCGTCCACGCGCTCTTGTGGTGCGCGCCCCCGGCACCAACCGCGACAGCGACGCCGTGTTCGCTCTCGAGCAAGCCGGCGCCGATGCGCACGTTGCGCTGCTCAGCGAAATCCTCGAGACCCCTTCGCTGCTCCACAACGCGCAGATGCTGTTGCTGCCCGGCGGTTTCTCGTTCGCCGATGCCCTCGGTGCCGGCCGACTCTTTGCGCTCGAACTCTCAACCCGCCTCGCCGCCGAACTCACCGCGTTCGTTGCGGCCGGCAAGCCGGTCATCGGCATCTGCAACGGGTTCCAAGCGCTCATCCGCACTGGCCTTCTTCCAGGGGCAAACCTCAAGGCCGCCCTCGGCCCCAACGATCACGGTCGCTTCGTGTGCGAGTGGGTGCAGCTCCAACCCGTTTCTCAGCGTTGCATCTGGACCGCCGAGCTTGATGCCGACATCCACTGCCCCATCGCTCACGGCGAAGGTCGCTTTGTGTGCGACGACACCACGTTGGCCTCGCTGCGCTCAAACGACCAGATCGCATTGCGTTACTCAAGTCCCAACCCAAACGGTTCAGTTGCCGACATTGCTGGCATCTGCGACTCCTCCGGCCTCGTGCTGGGCTTGATGCCCCACCCCGAAGATCACATCGTTCAGCGGCAACACCCACAGTTCATCCGCGGTCATCGCGGCGGTATTGGCCTCGGCTTGTTTCAGGCCGGCGTACGACACGCGAGTCAACTCTGATGAACACTGCGCTGCCCTCGCCGTTCACCGACATCGATCTCGATCTCACCGACCGCCGCGTGGGCAAGGTGCGTATCTCATATGCATTGCCAGACCTTGAGCGACTCTTTATCACCACCGATCGCCTCTCGGCATTCGACCGTGTGGTCGCCGCCATTCCCTATAAGGGACAGGTGCTCAACGAGCTCGCCGCGTGGTGGTTCGCAAACACCGCCGACATTATTCCCAACCATGTGTTGGGTGTGCCCGATCCCAACGCCACCATCGGTATCGAAGCATCACCGCTACCGATCGAAGTGGTCGTGCGTGGCCACATCACCGGGGTCACTTCTACGGCGCTGTGGCATCGCTATAACCGCGGCGAGCGCACCATCTACGGCTACCGGTTCCCCGATGGACTGCGCCAGCACCAACAGCTCGACACGCCGCTCATCACGCCCACCACCAAGGCACACGCTGGCGCTCACGACGAACCCATCTCGTGCGCCGATGTCGTCAGCGGCGGGCACGTGTCAGCCGAAATCTGGGCTCAGGTCGAGGCCGCTGCGCTCAGCCTTTTTGCACGTGGCCAACAGATAGCAGCAAGCGCCGGGCTCATCCTCGCGGACACCAAGTACGAGTTCGGAATCGACCCCGACGGCACGCTCATCCTCATCGATGAGATGCATACCCCCGACTCGTCAAGGCTGTGGGTTTCCGCAACCTACGATAAGCGCTTGGCACGAAACGAAGACCCAGAGAGCCTCGACAAAGAGCCCATTCGTCGGGCCCTCATCGCTGCCGGCTACGACGGCAACGGCCCGTCACCCGACCTCGGTCCCGAAGTGAGCGCCGAAACGAGCGCTCGCTACATCAACGCTTTCGAACGGCTCACATGCCGTCCGTTTCAACCGGGTAGTTACCCCGTCGAGCCACGGCTCAATGAGGCCCTTCACCGAGCAGGAGTCCTATGAACAACGTGACCAACGTGAACAACAGCCTCGACATCAAGATCGGCGCCGGTTCTCTCGACGACGACTCACCCAAAGACGAATGTGGTGTCCTCGGCATCTCTACGCCTCACGGCGAAGGCGTTGCGCAGCTCGCGTTCTTTGGATTGTTTGCCCTGCAACACCGCGGCCAAGAAGCAGCCGGCATTGCTGTCAGCGACGGACAACGCGCTCGCGTTCACAAAGACGCCGGTCTGGTCTCCACCGTGTTCACCCCCGAGGCACTTGCGCCGCTCGCCGGCTACCACGCCATTGGCCACACCCGTTACAGCACCACCGGAAGCTCAAGCCTGCGCAACATTCAGCCGTTCTTGGTCGAGACGATGCACGGCACACTCGCAGTCGCCCACAACGGCAACCTCGTCAATGCCGGCGACCTTCGCGACGAACTGCTGGGCCGCGGCTTCGGACTCACCGCCACCAGCGACACCGAGGTCTTCACACTCATGCTTGCCGCTGCCGGCGGTCGCACGTGGGAAGAGCGCATCGAGCGCACGATGCCCGCCTGGAAGGGCGCCTACTCGATGGTCATCTTGGCCAACGATCGAGTTCTCGCCGTTCGTGACCCGTGGGGGTTTCGGCCACTCTCGGTTGGTCGTCTACCCCGCGGCGGATTCGCCGTTGCTTCCGAGACATGCGCGCTCACCACATTGGGTTGTGTCGAGATCAGCGAAGTGCTGCCCGGCGAAATCGTCACTCTGATGGGCGCCGAGATGCACCGCCGCCAAGCGGTTGCCCCCGCCGTGAAGAGCGCCCTGTGTTCGTTCGAGTTCGTCTACTTCAGCCGTCCCGATAGCGAATGGGACGACCGCAATGTGCACCAGGTTCGCCAACGTCTGGGCGAAGAACTCGCCGACGAATGGGGCGCCGAAGCCGATGTCGTGGTGCCCGTTCCCGACTCGTCGATTCCGGCCGCCATTGGTTATTCCCGGCGCAGCGGCATTCCGTACAACGACGGCCTCATCAAGAACCGCTACATCGGCCGCACGTTCATCGAGCCAACGCAGGCAATGCGCGAGCGCGGCGTCGCCATGAAATTCAATGCACTCGGCGCCAACCTCGCCGGGCAACGCGTTGTACTCATCGACGACTCACTCGTTCGTGGCACCACAGCTGGGCCACTCGTTGCGCTGCTTCGCGAAGCCGGCGCCAGCGAGGTGCATATGCGCATCACATGTCCGCCCATCACACACGCCTGTCACTTCGGCGTCGACATGGGCCACGAAGACGAACTCATCGCAGCCAAACGTACGGTCGAGGAAATACGCGCCCATATCGGCGCCGACTCGCTGGCGTTCTTGTCGCTCGACCGGATGATGCGAGCCATCGACCGTGACTCTGGCTACTGCAACGCCTGCTTCACCGGTAGCTATCCCATCAACATCGGCGAGACCCGCGGCAAGCTCAAGTTCGAAGGCGTGCTTGCGTGAGCCGAAGCTCGGTCGCACCTCTCGACATCCTCATCGTTGGCGGCGGCGCCCGCGAGCACACGCTTGCATGGGCCGTTCACCGCTCGTCGATGTGCGCCAAATTGTTTGTCGCTCCCGGCAACGACTGCACTCCTGGCGAGCGCGTCGACATTGCGGCGCACGATGTCGAAGCACTCACGGCATTCGCTGTCGAACACGGCATCGCGCTGGTTGTCATCGGCCCCGAGGTTGCCTTGGCCGCTGGCCTCGCCGACAAGATCGCAGCAGCAGGCATCGCCGTGTTCGGCCCATCGCGTGCCGCGGCACAGCTCGAGTGGTCGAAATCATTCACTCGCCAAGTCGCTTCCGTGCTGCAGTTGCCATCGCCCGCATGGGCAGCATTCGAGTCGCACACCGAACTCCCCGCAGCACTCAGTTGGTGGCGCACCCTCGGCGACAAGATCGTGGTCAAGCAAGCTGGGCTCGCTGGCGGCAAAGGCGTGGTGGTGCCACTCGACGACGAAACGTGCGAAGCCACCATTCGGTCATTCTTCAACACCGGTCCAGTAGTGCTCGAGCAACGACTACGCGGCCCCGAATGCTCGTTGCTGGCCTTCTGCGATGGCTATACCGCTCGTCCACTGCCCTTCGCCCAAGACCACAAGCGTCTCGGCGAAGGCGACACCGGCCCCAACACCGGCGGCATGGGTGCGTTCGCCCCGGCCCCGGTGCCGTACGACCTCAACGCACTCACAGCGCAGTTCATCCAGCCCGTCATCGACCACATGCGCGCCAACGGCACTCCGTTTGTCGGCATGCTCTACGCCGGCTTGATGCTTACTGCCGATGGCCCAAAGCTGCTCGAGTTCAACTGTCGATTCGGCGACCCCGAGGCTCAGGTGCTCATCCCACTCATTGAGTCCGACATTGTCGAGATCATGCTCGCCTGCTGCAACGGTCAGCTCGCAAACACGCCTATCGAAATTCGCGATGCATCTGCGCTCGGCGTTGTCATCGCAGCCCCCGGCTACCCAGCAACCGGCCCAGCGCTGGGCGCGCTGCGCTCCGAGGTTCCCGACACCGATCACCAATTGCTCTTTCGCGGAAACGCTGGCGGCCGCGAATACACCGCCGTGGGCATTGCCGAAACACTCGCCCACGCCCGCACCGCCGCCTACGACCTCGCCGACACCGTGGCGCCCGCCGGCAGTCGATACCGCCGAGACATCGGCTGGCGTGCGCACGGCGCAACGTTGTCGTCGTATGCCGCTGCAGGCGTCGACATCGACGAAGGCACCCGCGCCGTCGATCAACTCAAAGACAGCGTCGAAAAGACACACACCAGCTCAGTGCTCGGTGGCATCGGAGCCTTCGGTGGCACCTTCGATCTCAGCGAGATCATGGGCATGAAACATCCGGTGCTTGTGGCGTCCACCGATGGTGTCGGCACCAAGGTCGAGCTCGCCGCACGCGCCGGCCGCTACGACGTGCCCGGCCAAGACATCGTGAACCACTGCATCAACGACGTGCTCGTACAGGGTGCCCGGCCGTTGTTCTTCCTCGACTACTTTGCATCGTCCGTCATCCGCGCCGAGCAAGTGGCAGCTGTAGTCAACGG
>CAMASN010000040.1 GCA_945861025.1 Ferrithrix thermotolerans DSM 19514 | reverse complement strand
CAACGGGCGCAACGGGCGCATTGCTAGTGACTGCTGCTGGATCGAACGGAACGGTAGTGGGGAGCGGAATCGTGGGCACTGAGAAAAACACCTCGGTGCCGCCAACAGCGGGGTCGAAGTGAGCGACCGACGCGAAGAACACAACCATGCCCACCGCAATCGAGCCGACCCCGCCGAGCACCGTAGCTGTACGGCGAATACGACGAACTCGATCGCTACCCATCGCGGCGCGCTGATCGCGGAACCACTGGTGCACAAAGTCGTTGCGTATGGGGGTCTCGATGTTGCGATAGGAAACCTCAGAAACCGCCACAGTGATCAACGTCGCCACAACAAAACGCGTGTAGCTACCCGAGTGATACGTGTGGCTGAAAACAAATACCGGCCAGTGCCACAGATACAAGCCATACGAGCGGCGACCGATCTCGACGAGCGGCCGCCAACTCAGCAGCGACCGAAACCCAAGAGCAGCCGGATGCACCACCACCATGATGGTGAGGATCGACAACACCGAAACCAGTGCCAACAACCACTGGTACACATAGCCGGCAGTGAGTTCGGCCACGCTCATAATGCACACGAGCAGCGTGAGCGTGAACGCCCCAAATGGATCGAGTCGTGTGCCGAACTTGAGCATCTTACGAGTGGACCGCCATGGTCGCCAGACGAACGCTGCACCTGCGCCCAGCAGCAAACCGCTGGCTCGCGTAAACGTGCTCAGGTACATGAAGTTGGTGCGGTTGGCCTGACTACCCAGCACCGAAATCGAGCCATTGTCTGGCGTGGTGGCGTGCAACAAGAACATCAACACCATCAGCGCGAACGATGCAGCCGTAAACGCCTTGGCGCGTGAACTGAGGCGACCAGTGCCCACCGACATCGCAGCGATGAACACCAGCGGCCAAATCAGATACCACTGCTCTTCGACGGCAAGCGACCAGAGGTGACGAAGCAACGGCGGATCAGCCGACGAAAAGTACGGCGCCTGTCCGAGGATCTGGCCCCAGTTGCCGAGATAGAAGATTGACCACGGAAGGTCACGCTTCAACGTGGACTGCTGCTCGGCGGTGCCGAACATGCTGGCCCACAACGCCACCGCCAACATCATCGTGAACAGCGCTGGTAGCAAACGTCGAGCTCGCCTCACCCAGAACTGGCCAAGGTTCACACGTTGGTTCTTCTCGCGTTCGTCGAGTAACAGCGAGGTAATCAGGAAACCCGACACAACGAAGAACACCTCGACGCCAAAGAAGCCGCCGCGCATCCAGCCGAACCCGGCGTGGTACAAGATGACAGCGACCACGCTGATTGCCCGCAAACCATCAAGGCCAGGCTGATACCCCATCGTTCGCACGCGGGTTACATCGAACTCAACAGTGCCCGAGGGCACCCAACGACGATCGAGATCGGCGAGTCGGCCTAAGGCCGGCGAATCGTCGTGTATGTCGCTCACGCGGTGCGTGTCCAACTCAGCACAGCCAGCCCGATTCCGCACATCGCGGCAGCAACCAGATATGGCGCTGGAATGCCGACGTGATGAAAGAGCAGGCCTGCAAGTGCGGGGCCGACAACGCGGGCCAGCGCGCTGCCGCTTTGTTGAAATCCGAGCGCTTCACCACGTTGATGAGGCGGCACCACGCTGGTGACCATGGTGGTGAAGTTTGGCGATGTAAGACCCTGACCGAAGGTAAGCAGTGCAAGGGCAGGAACCAGCACTGCCCAACTTGTTGCAAACGCAAGTACAAGCAAACCCGCAGCGTTGAACCCCAATCCAACAGACACCGATCCGCGCACGCCGATCTTCGCGCCGATTGGCCTGATGACACCGCCCTGCACAATCACGAGGAACACGCCGATACACACAAAGACAACCGCGATGCCGCCTTCGTCCAGCGAGAAACGACGTTCAGCGAGCAACGCAAAGGTTGCTTCGAAGCCGCTGAACGCTGCGATTGCGATGAACGCCACCGAAACGAGGCGCCACAGTTCGACCGAGTGCACCGACTTCTCAGCCTTCTGGCGCGGCCCCCGGTTCACATGAGTTTCGGGAAGGCGGAAAATGGCGATGCATCCATTGACGAACGCGATCGCGCCGGCCACATAGAACGGCAGATACGGACCGCGAAGCGCCGACAATGCGCCCAGAGCAGGGCCAACAACGAAGCCGACGCCAAACGCTGCGCCGAGTAGGCCAAAGGCGCGCGGCCGATCTTTCGGCTCGACGACATCAGATACGGCGCCCTGAGCAACCGACACGCTTGCCCCCGAGGCACCATCAAGAATGCGACCGAGGAACAACAGCCACAGCGTTCCAGCAGCGCCCGTGATCACACTGCCGACTGCCGTGCCGAACAGCGACAGCAAGATGATCGGCTTGCGGCCAACGCGATCGCTGAGTCGACCCAGTAGCGGCGCACACACAAACTGCGCCAACGAGAATGAGGCAAACAAAAGGCCGACCGTGAACGGGTTGGCGCCAAAGCGCTCGGCGTAGCGGCCGAGAATCGGGGCAACGATGCCGAAGCCCACGAGATCGAGTGCAACCGTGGTCCAGATGACCCAGAACCCGCGTGGTAACGGGGCTCGAGGGGCGGACTCAGGACGTGACACGAAGGACAATGCTGCCACCTTCAGCGGCCCAATCCCAACATGCCTCGGCGCTCGGCCAGGCAACGAGCGATCAGCGTCGAACCGAGGTGCCCTGCTTCGTGGTCTCGACCAGCCAACCAAGACCCTGCAGCTGGGCGCGCAGGGCATCAGCCGCGGCGAAGTCTTTTGCGGCGCGGGCAGCATCGAGGGCGCTGGCCATCTCTGAAATCTCGGCGGGAATGTCGCCCTCGGTCTTGAGCACTAGACCAATTGCACTGCACATAGCATGCACGGCAGCGGCCAGCGAACCGGCACCAGCGTGATCGCCGGTATCGAGTGCTGCGTTGGACCTACGAACCGTGTCGAACAGCAATGCCATTGCGTTTGGGGTGTCGAGGTCGTCGTCCATACGCAGGCCGAATTGCGACAGCACGTCGGCGTCGGCGGTTACTGAACCATCGGATGCTGCGGCGGCGGTGCGGGCAGCAAACGCATCGAGGCCCGCAAGCGATTTGACCGCGGCATCGATGTTGTCCTGGCCCACGCGGACGGGACCGCGGTAGTGAGTCTGCAACAGCAACATGCGATAGGCGCGGGCGTCGTAATGCTCAATGAGGTCGAGCAGATTGGCCACGTTGCCGAGGCTCTTCGACATCTTCTCGCCCTCGGCATCGACCACGAACCCGTTGTGCATCCAGTGGTTGGCGAAAGTCTTGCCCAGCGCAACAGCCTGGGCGCGCTCGTTTTCGTGGTGCGGGAACTTGAGGTCCATGCCACCGCAGTGCAGATCGAAACCTTCGCCGAGCAAATCGAGGCTCATCACCACACACTCGCTGTGCCAGCCGGGACGGCCGTCGCCCCATGGTGCAGGCCAACTGGGCTCACCCGGCTTGCTGACCTTCCATAACGCAAAGTCGGCGGGGTGGCGCTTGTTCTCGGCGCCGAACACTTCGCGGTCGCCACCACCGGCAAGCAAGCCCTCAAGGTTCTGATTCGCCAGGAGGCCGTAGTCGTGCACGGTTTCGACGCTGAGATACACACCATCGGCGGTGACGTACGCGCGATCGATAGCGATCAGTTCGCCAATCATCTCGACCATCTCGTCGACATATTCGGTTGCGTGCGGAACATCGGTGGGGCGGGCCACATTGAGGCCCTTCATCGCGTCGAACCACACGTCTTCGCACTTTCGAGTGATCTCTTGCCACGGGCGGTTCTCGCGTTCGGCCCGGTTGATGATCTTGTCGTCGATGTCGGTGATGTTGCTGACCAAGCGAACCTGAATACCGGTCCACTCGAGATAGCGACGCAACACGTCGTACACCAGTGTGGCGCGGCCGTGACCGAGGTGCGGTGGCCCGTAGACCGTGGGGCCGCAGAGATAGATGCTCAGGTGGCCCGGCAGGCGCATGGCCAACGGACGCACAGTTTGGGTCGCGGTGTCGAAAAGGTGAAGCATCAGCCAACAGCGTAGGCGGCGCCCGCAGCGACCTCGCAAACATTCAGCGCGGCGACCGCGCCAATCACAAGCGTGGCCGGCGAGTTCACAGACGTGAGGGCCAGCGCGTCGAGTCGACACCGTGTCACCGATTGCTCGGACGTAGTGGCTCGCAAGATTGCAGCCACCGGCGTGTCGGGAGCCATGCCACCGGCCATCAGCGCCTCGGCAATCACACCGCGTTCGGCAACACCCATCAACACCACGATGGTGCCGCCAGCCTGCGCGAGCGCTGCCCAGTTGACGGGCTTTTCGCCGTGCTGACGATGACCAGTAACAACAGTGAACATCGCCGAAACGCCACGTTGGGTCACCGGGATTCCGGCAGCGGCCGGAGCAGCAACAGCCGAGGTGATGCCGGGAACGATCTCGCAGCTGATGCCCTCGAGCGCCAACGCCAATGCTTCTTCGCCGCCTCGACCAAACACGAATGGATCGCCGCCCTTGAGACGCACGACCCGCTTGCCCTCGCGCGCCAGACGCAACAACAGCACATTGATGAGTCCTTGCGCCGGGCTTTGTCCGGGGCGCTTGCCAACATCGATGAGTTCGGCATCGGGTGACGCCAAAGCCAACACATCGCTGCTCACCAACGCGTCATGCACCACCACGTCGGCCTCGGCCAACAAGCGCGCCGCCTTCACAGTGAGCAACTCAGCGTCGCCAGGTCCGGCACCAACGAGTGCCACCCAGCCAGGAGCTGTCATCGAGTGACGGCGGTGATCATCAACGCGCCAGCCGTTGAGTTGGTGGCTTCGTCGATGAGGATCATCCGGCCCCCTTCGGGATTGTCGATGTAGCGATCGGCAACGATCGGTTCGCTGAGGAGCAAGCGCACCCGGCCAAGCGTATTCAGTTCGAGCGACTCGGTTGGCTCACGGTCGAGCGAAGCAAGATCGTGGCGGTAGTCGATTGCAGTGACAGTTGCGCGACCCGTGCGGGTGCCGTGCTTAAACCACCAGCGGCTACCGACAGTGAGCGGCTGGTCGACCATCCAACACGCTTCGGCCTCAACCGACTCGCCAATGTGAGGCACAACCGTGCCCTCAGTGGCGACGAACACGTCGCCACGAGCAACGTCGATGGTGGTGGTCAACTCGATAACCACAGCGTGGCCATTCTCGGCGCTGTTCACCGGCTTGCCTGCACGATGTAGTGCCTTGATGGTTGCGCGGTTGCCGGAAGGCTCGATGGCGACCTCGTCGCCCACTGCGAAACCGCCACCGTTAACAACGCCTGCATAACCGCGGAAGTCGGCAAACTCGCCACCCTGAGGGCGGATCACGCGCTGCACGTGCAGGCGGCCACCAACCTCGGTGCGAGGGTCAGCATCGAATTCTTCGAGCCATTGCAGCAACGGCGGGCCGTCGTACCAAGGTGTATTCGACGATGCATCGACCACGTTGTCGCCCAGCAGAGCCGACAGTGGGATTGCAGTGACGGGCACCGGTGTTGGAAGCGCCTGTACGTATTCGATGACCTCTTTGGCGATGAGGTCGAACTCGGTTTCGTCCCAATCGACGAGGTCCATCTTGTTGACGGCAACCACGATTGATTTCACGCCGAGCAGCGTGGCGATGAAGGCATGGCGTCGGGTCTGCTCGAGCACGCCGTGGCGAGCATCGACAAGCACAATGGCGACGTCGGCATTTGAGGCACCAGTGACCATGTTGCGGGTGTACTGCGCGTGGCCGGGCGTGTCAGCGACGATGAAGCTGCGCTGTGGAGTGGCGAAGTAGCGGTGGGCAACATCAATGGTGATGCCCTGCTCGCGCTCTGCGCGCAAACCGTCGGTGAGCAACGCAAGGTTGGTCTCGCCATCGCCATAGCGGCGACTGGCCTTGACCACGGCCGCAAGTTGGTCCTCGAAGACCGTCTTGGTGTCGTGCAGCAAGCGACCAATGAGGGTGCTCTTGCCGTCGTCTACCGAGCCAGCGGTGGCGACGCGAAGGGTGCTCCGAAGAGCTACTGCAGTTCCGGTTGTGGTGCTCATCAGAAGTAACCCTCTCGCTTGCGATCTTCCATTGCGGATTCGCTAAATGTGTCGTCGGCGCGGGTTGCGCCACGTTCGGTGATGCGTGCTGCAGCCACCTCGATAATCACGTCGTGCACGTTTGCGGCTGTCGACTCGACAGCACCGGTGCAACTGGCGTCACCAACGGTGCGGTAGCGCACGACTGCTTCGTATGGCACCTCGCCGGGCTCAGCCACAACGGGTCCGCCCACTGCGAGCAACATGCCGTCGCGCTCGACCACGGTGCGGGTGTGCGAGTAATAGATGGTTGGGAGCGCAAGGTCATGCACGGCGATGTACTGCCAGATGTCGAGCTCGGTCCAGTTAGAAAGCGGGAAGGCACGCAGTTGCTCGCCCTTGCGGATGCGGGCGTTGAGCACATCCCACGGTTCGGGCCGCTGCTGGCGGGGATCCCAACGGCCCTGGTGATCGCGGAAGCTCAGGATGCGCTCTTTGGCACGAGCCTTATCTTCGTCGCGACGACCGCCGCCGAACGCTGCATCAAAGCCGTGCTCGATCATTGCGTCGAGCAAGGTGACCGACTGCAAACGGTTGCGACTGGCGCGCGGGCCGGTGTCTTCGACGACGCGACCCTTGTCGATGGATTCCTGAACGCTGGCAATCACGAGACGTGCGCCGACATCGCGTACGAACTGATCGCGGTATTCGATGACCTCGGCGAAGTTGTGGCCGGTGTCTACGTGCATCACAGGAAATGGCAAACGGGCTGGCGCAAAAGCGAGGACAGCGAGGTGCAACAGCACAGCTGAGTCCTTGCCGCCGCTAAACAGCAGCACCGGGTTTTGGCACTCAGTGGCCACCTCGCGAATGATGGTGATGGCCTCGTCGGTGAGCGACTCGAGGTGAGTGGTGGTGCTCATCCGTGCAACCCGCATTCGGTCTTGGCATTGCCGGCCCAACGACCGTTGCGACGATCTTCGCCTTCGGCAACCGGACGGGTGCACGGCCAGCAACCGATAGATGGGTAGCCGCGCTCGGTGAGTGGGTTGGCGGGAAGGTCGTGCAGTTGCGCATAGAGCAACATGTCGTCGTCGGTGAATCCGGCAAGTGGGTTGATCTTGGTGATGTTGCGCCCGATATCAAAGCTAGCGATGGGCGTGTTGGCGCGGGTAGGGCCATCGACACGGCGCACGCCTGTGATCCAACCGGCCTTGCCCGTGAGCGAACGCTGCAGGGGCTCAACCTTGCGGATGGCGCAGCACGCCTCGACATCGCTCTGCCACAGATTGTCAGGCTGAACCTCGGGCAACGGATGCACGATGCGCAGGTTGAGATCGAGCTTCTTGGTGAGTTCGTCGACCAACCACTTGGTCTCGGCAAACAGGTACTGGGTGTCGAGCAACACGATCTCAATGCCGGGAACGGCAGTGGCTGCTACGTGCACAAGAACGGCGTCTTCGAAGCTCGCCGTGACCACCAACGCGTGGGCTCCGAACTGCTCGGCAGCCCACCGAATGGTGTCGGCAGGGCGGTCAACACTGAGCGTGTCCGGGACAGATACCAATGACATGCAGACAGTTCTACCATAAATACGACAAAAACGATCGGGATTTAATAATTACACCGTGGTAGGTTGCCAAGATGCCTTTTAGCTACCCGATTTTCCTCGATTTGACGGGCGTTCCCGTGCTGCTCGTGGGCGGCGGATTGATCGCTTTTCGCAAAGCCGGCGGACTTGTCGCGGCCGGCGCAGCCATCACCGTGGTGGCACCCGAGATTCGCCCCGACCTCGCCGAGCTAGCCGCCCATATCGAGCAACGGCCGTACCGCAACGGCGAAGCCAGCGGCTATCAACTGGTCATGACTGCCACAAGCGACCCTGCCGTCAACGCTCAAGTGGCCAGCGATGCCAAGGCCGCCGGAGTCTGGGTGAACAGCGCCGACGATCCCAAGAACTGCTCGTTCATCCTGCCCGCCGTGGCTCGACAGGGGCTCGTCACGATGGCCATCAGCACGGGCGGTTCAAGCCCTGCGCTCGCGAGTCGGCTACGCACCGACATCGCTGCTCGCGAACTCACGCCCAACGTGGCTGCCGCTGCGATTGAACTCTCGCGGCAGCGCGATGAGATAAAGGGCGCCGGCGAAAGCACCGAAGACATCGACTGGACCGATCGGGTCACCCGTGCCCTCGCAGGCCACGAGGCACAAACTCTCCCCGAATAGAGCGAGGCGGCTCGGTAGCCTTGCTCACCTATGACCACGATTCCGGACAAGCCATCGCTCGAGGGTATTGAGGCCCGCTGGGCCGAACAATGGGATGCCGACGACATCTACCGCTTCGACCGCACTGCCACTCGTGATCAGGTATTCGCGATCGACACGCCACCGCCCACTGTGAGCGGCTCGCTGCACATCGGCCACGTGTTCAGCTACACCCACACCGACACAGTTGCGCGTTATCAGCGCATGACCGGCAAGGCCGTGTTCTACCCCATTGGGTGGGACGACAATGGCCTCGCAACCGAGCGTCGGGTGCAGAACTACTTCGGCGTTCGCTGCGACCCAAGCGTTGCCTACGACGCTGGCTTCATGCCGCCATTCCGAGGCGAGCCGCCAAAAGATCATCAGGCCATCGCCATCTCGCGCCCCAACTTCATCGAGTTGTGCGAAGAGCTCACGGCCCACGACGAACAGATCTTCGAGCAAGTGCTGCGCCGACTCGGCCTGTCATACGACTGGTCGCTGTTATACACAACTATCGACGACCACTCGCGCCGCGCCAGCCAGCGCGCATTCCTGCGCAACCTGCAGCGCGGCGAGGCATACACGCAAGACGCACCAACCTTGTGGGACGTCGACTACAAGACTGCTGTTGCCCAAGCCGAGATGGAAGACCGCGAAATCGGCGGTGCGTATCACCACGTTGCGTTCCATCGCACCGACGGCGGCGCCGATGTCATCATCGACACCACCCGGCCCGAACTGCTGCCCTCGTGTGTTGCCTTGGTGGCCCATCCATCCGACGAGCGCTACCAAGCGTTGTTCGGGAAAGTCACGGTGAAGACACCGCTATTCGGCGTTGAAGTGCCCGTGCTCGCACACCCGTTGGCCGATCCCGAAAAGGGAACCGGCATCGCAATGATCTGCACATTCGGCGACACCACCGACGTCACCTGGTGGCGCGAACTCAACCTCTCGAACCGCGCCGTCGTTGGCCGCGACGGCCGCTTCATCAACGACGCTCCGTGGATCACCGACGCCCCAGGCATCGCTCTTTACGAGCAACTCGTGGGGCGCAGCAGCAAGCAGGCCCACAAGCAGACCGTCGAGATGCTGCGCGAGTCGGGCGAGTTGCTTGGCGACCCGCGACCCATCATGCATCCGGTCAAGTTCTACGAGCGCGGCGATCGCCCACTCGAGATCGTGTCGAGTCGCCAGTGGTACATCCGCAACGGCGGCCGCGAGGCCGACCTGCGCGCTTCGCTGGTTGCTCGCGGCGACGAGATCACGTGGCATCCAGCGCACATGCAGCACCGTTACGCCAACTGGGTCGAAGGCCTCAACGGCGACTGGCTCATTAGCCGTCAACGCTTCTTTGGTGTGCCGGTTCCGGTGTGGTACTCGCTCGATGCCGACGCCAACCCCGACTACGACTCGCCGTTCGTGCCCGCCGAGTCAGACCTGCCTATCGACCCGTCGACCGACTGCCCGGCTGGGTTCACGAACGATCAACGCGGTGCGCCAAACGGCTTCATCGGTGACCCCGACGTGATGGACACATGGGCCACTTCGTCGCTGACCCCAGAGATCGCTGGCCGCTGGGAAGACGATCCCGATCTGTTCTCTCGGGTGTACCCAATGGACATGCGCCCGCAGGGTCACGACATCATTCGCACATGGCTGTTCGCCACCGCCGTTCGCGGCCACTGGGAGCACAACACCGTCCCATGGCGCAACGCAGCGCTCAGCGGATGGATCCTCGACCCCGACCGCAAGAAGATGTCGAAGTCGAAGGGCAACGTGGTCACCCCGATGGCACTGCTCGATCAGTACAGCACCGATGCCGTGCGCTACTGGTCGGCGTCGGCCCGACCCGGCGTTGATACAGCGCTCACCGAAGACCAGATGAAGGTAGGCCGCAAGCTCGCCATGAAGTTGCTCAACGTGAGCAAGTTCGTGCTCACGTTCGGCACCCCCGACGCCAGCGCCGTTGCTACCAATCCGGTTGATACTTCGATGCTGGCACGCCTGTCGACGTTGGTAGCCGAGTGCACTACGGCCTTCGATGGTTTCGACTACGCACGTTCGCTCGAGCGCACCGAAGCGTTCTTTTGGTGGTTCTGCGACGACTACGTAGAACTCGTAAAGAGCCGCGCATATGCCACTCACGGCGAAGCCGCAGCCGCCAGCGCTCAAGCAGCTTTGCGCGAGGCACTCAGCACCCTTCAGCGTCTGTTCGCCCCATTCATTCCCTTCACCACCGAAGAGGTCTGGAGTTGGTGGCAGACCGGTTCAATCCATCGCTCGCCGTGGCCGTCGCTCGATTCAACCCACGCCACCAACGCCACAGCCGATCCAGCGCTGCTCGATGTTGTGTGCGAAATCGTCGCCCTCGTGCGCCGTTCGAAGACCGAAGCAAAGCTCAGCCAGCGCGCCGGTGTCGAACTACTGGTGGTTCACGCACCCGAAAGTCTGCACGCCGCGATTCGGGCTGGCCAGGCCGACATCTGCGACGCAGGCTCAGTGGCTCAGTTCGAAATCAACACCGCTGCCGAGTTCAGTTGCGCAATCACCCTGGGCGAACCCTTGCCTGATGTTTAACGGGCCGCGACACCGCCATGTACCGACCCGCTCCTGAATGGGTCTCGATACGACGGTGCCATTGTTTTTCGGGCCTCGGCCGCAATCAGCTTGGGGAATCGTCGGGGCGCAACGCTGCAACCGCAGCAGCAGCAGCCACAGGCGCAGGCGCGATGAGATCACCCCTTGCGAATGCGGCGAGAACCAGCAATCGCCACGCTCGGCGAACTTCGTCGAGACGCCCTGGCTCAGTAGGCACACGAACGCGAAACACCAATCGGTCATCGCGAATGTCCATGATTCCCACCACTCGCGGCTCGCCGGCCAACATCGGAGTCATATTGGGGTCCGCAGCAAGCTGTTGCGCCAAGGCCGTGACAACGCTTGTGACCACCGTGGCGTCCATCGATCGATCGACTTCGACATCGAGCGGACCCGTGGCCGATTTCGACGCATTGCCGACCCGCGCCACGTTGCCGTGAGGCACATACCAAATGGTGCCCTCGCCATCGCGCACACGCGCCGAACGTAGCGTGACCCGTTCGACGATGCCCCGAGCGTGACCAAGGTCGACCTCATCTCCGGGGCCGAACTGATCGTCGGCCAGCACGAAGAAACCGGCGATGACATCGCGTACCAACATCTGCGCACCAAAACCAACAGCACCACCGATGACGGTAGCGACGGCCACGAAGGCTCCGATATCGACACCGAGTTGACTGATAACGGTGATGACCGTGACCGACCAAACAATGCCCACCAACGCAGCCCGCAATGAAGAGGTCAACGCTCGGCGGCGAGCTTCCGCCCGCGAAGCGTCGGCGGCCGCCGTGCGAGCAAAGATCGGCTTCAACAATCGAACGACGAATCGTCGAATGAAGATCGTCACCGAGATCGCAACGGCGAACATAATGACGATGCGCACCGGAGTCAGCAAGTGCAGCTTGTCGAGTCGTTCGACCCAGCCGGGGGGAGGCGCCATCAATCGCATGAGAACGCACGCTAGTCGGGCGTTTCCCTGCGAGCCGCCAGGCCGCGCCACGCAGGCCCATCCTCCAGCGATATCGTTGCTGCTTCATGACTGAGCAGCCAGAGAGCAACCAGCCACAACACGCCGGGCGCACCTCGCACCCCCGTCACCTTGCCCGATACACGGTGCTCATTGTGAACAGCATCATTATCTTCGCTTGTTTGCTCGGTTCTGCTGGGTTGGTTTTTGGCCAGACCGTGATCAACGGGTTGCAGAAGACCGCAGCAATCACCAAGACCCCAACCGTTGATACCCCAGCCCCCGAGACCACCACGGGCGGACCGAACGACACCGGCGGCCCCTCCACCACCGCTGCGCCGTTCCCCGATGCCGACCCCAAAGCTCAGAACTTTCTCATCACGGGTGCCGACAACGGCGCTTGCGTGTCGAAAAACTCGCCCTACTACTCGGCCTTTGGCGACCGAACCAGCCTCGGTGCTCGTAGCGACACGATCATGGTCATTCGAGTCGACCCTGTCTCGAGTCGCGCCGCCGTGTTGTCGTTCCCCCGAGACCTGTGGGTGAAGATCGACGGCAGCAACGGGTCCAGTCGGATCAACAGCGCCTACAGCAAGAACGATCCGCAGCGGCTCATCAACACCATCTTCAACAACTTTGGCATCACCATTCAGCACTACGTGCAGATCGATTTCTGTGCCTTCAAGTCGTTGGTCGATTCAGTCGGCGGAGTCGCCGTGCCGTTCGAATTTGCGGCACGCGATCGCAGTACCGGCCTCGATGTACCCGCGCCTGGCTGCTTCAACTTCAACGGCGAAGCAGGGTTGGCATACGTGCGCAGCCGCCACTACCAGTTCCTCAATCCCAAGACTGGTAAATGGAAAGAAGACCCCGCCGCCGACTATGGCCGCATCTCGCGTCAGCAAGATTTCTTGCGTCGCACCGTCACCAAAGTCTTAGACAAGGGCGCGTTCAACATCAATCGGGCGCGCACGCTCATCAACGTGGCGCAAAAATACGTCGTGGTCGATCCTGATCTCACAGTGGCAAAAGAACTCGAGTTTGCCGGCGTGATGAAATCACTCAATCCCGGTGAGATGCAGACCTACCAAGTTGAGGGCATCGGCATCTTGAAGAACGGAAACGCAGTGATCGAGCCGCGACTCACGGGCGAGAACATGAAGGCCATCTTGGCGATCTTCCGGGGCAAGGCGCGTCTTGCTGGCGCTCCAGCGCAGGTCTTTGAGACCACCACCACTATTGCTGCGACCACCACCACAATCGCATCGACCAGCTCGTCGCCCGACTCAGTAGCGCCGACCACAACCACCACAATCAAGCCGGTGCCCACAACCACCACAGTGGAACTTCCCGATTCGGGAGCCACCGAGATCGTCAAGGGCATCGTGCCGCCCAAGGATGTCGTCTGCCCCTAACGGCTCACGGCTAGCGGTGCTGCGCATCGCACCGACGCGACAACTAGCGTCATCCCGAGATGCAAACCCATACTGCACGATTCAAGCGCCGTCACACGCCAGCGCAGAAGCTGATCGTCGTTGTGAACTGCCTCTTGGTCGTCGCCTGTTTTGCGGGCGGAACGGCCTTAGTGCTGGGCGAACGATTGCTCAGCAGTCAGCAAAAGTCGGCCCCAGTGGTCAACTTGGCCAAGGCCGATGCAATGCACCTCGGGCCCGCCGAAGCGTTCCCCGAGGCAGACCCAAAGGCGTTGAACTTTCTCATCACCGGAGCCGACAACAATGCGTGCATCGCCGCTGACTCGCCGTTTGCAGGCGCATTCGGTGACCGCTCGGCAACCGGCCAACGCAGCGACACGATCATGATCATGCGGGTTGATCCGGCCACCAGCCAGGCCGCTGTGTTGTCATTCCCTCGCGACCTGTGGGTTCCAATTCACGGCACCGACACCGAGAACAGGATCAACTCGGCATTCGTGCGCAACAAGCCCAACACCTTGATCCGCACCATCTACAACAACTTCGGAATCGGCATCGACCACTTCATTCAGGTTGATTTCTGTGCATTCAAAACGTTGGTCGATGCAGTAGGCGGCGTGGCGATTCCGTTCGAGTTCCCCACTCGCGATATTCACACGGGCCTCAACGTGCCCGCACCCGGATGCTTCTCGCTCAACGGCGATCATGCGCTGGCATACGTGCGTTCACGCCACTACGAGTACCTCAGTAACAAGAGCGGCAAGTGGGTCGAGGATGGGTTCGCCGATCTCGGTCGCATTTCGCGACAGCAAGACTTTCTGCGTCGCGTCGTGGCCAAGGCGCTGAGCTCTGGCGTGTACACACCGTCGATCGCGCGTGGGCTCATCCGCACCGCCCAGCAATACGTAGTGACAGATCCTGACCTCACCGTGCAGAAAATGCTCGAGTTCGCTGGGGTTATCAAAGCGCTCGACCAAGGCAACCTACGCACGTATCAAATCGAGGTGACGTCCGAGACGCGTGGAGCCAACCTCGTGCTCATCCCTCGGATGTCCGGCGGCAATATGCAAGCGGTGATCTCGGTCTTCCGCGGTCGCGCCCCACTGCTTGAGACGCCCAAAGAACCGTCGAACGCGCCAGCTACGGCACCAGCAGCCCCATCTGCAGTCCCAGCCCCAGTAGCCACCACGGCCACAACCGTCGCCCCGAAAGGCGGCGACGGTGCCGAAGAAAACGTGAAGGGCATCGTGCCGCCTCGCGACGTGCGCTGCTGAAGAGTCAGCGTCGTTGCATAGTGACGCCGTCGCTGTCGGCCAAACGAACTACCGCATCGGCACCGCGCTGAGGGTCGATTTTCAACACCACATCGAGGAACGCCCAAATCGCTTCGACGTGTACCAGCAAGCCTTCGCGCCACGGTCGAAGCCCAGGGCCGATTACGTCTCGCGCGCTCAACTCAAGATAGTCCACCACGATCTGGGGAAGGTCGGGAATCTGATGCGCCAACTCGGCATACAGCCCGATGTCGCTCGAGGCCTGATGCGCAGCGGCAGCAAGGTCTACACGCCACACCGGTGCCCCCGGAAGCAGTGCCCACGGTCGATCGGCATCACTGGCCGGAGGTGTCGACGTGTCGAGCTCGGCAACGACCAACAGCGTGGGTGCATGCACCCGGCCAAGTGCGGCATCGCTCATCGTGCGTGTGTAGGCCTGCATCCCAACGACAGCGCCGACGCGTGTATCGGCAGCGATTCCGCGCGTGCCCGCCACCATCGCCAGCGCCGTATACGCGCCATACGAATGTCCAACCGCAGCGATGCGTTGCGCATCGATGGCTGCGACTAAATCGTCGGGGAGGCCGGTGACGTGGTCGGCGCCCGCAAGCATTGAATCGAGCAAGAACCCGGCGTCGCCGACGCGGTTGATCTCGTTGGTTCGGTCGTCGACGTTGGTGCCAAGCAACCAATCGGCCAAGGCGTCGCCAGGGTGATCGGCTGACACCACAATTGCGCCGCGCGCCGCAAGCGCCTCAGACAACAGTGAGTACGCAAAGCGCATGCCGGTGCGGCCGTGCGAGAACAACACCAAGGGAAAATGACCGGGGGCTACAGCAGGTTCGTGACGTGCGCCTGCTGACTCGAAGGCGATGCCCGGCAACAACTCGTATGTGGCCATTGGCTCATGTGCGATTGTCGCGGGATACCAAATGTCGACGCCAAGCATCCGATTGCCGCGCGCAGCATCGACGAGCAACGTAGATCGTCGGCCTACGGGGAAGATCTGAGGTTCGAGCGATGGGGCGGCAGTCAGCAAACTCACACTCTGAGCTTAGAACCCAGGGACCGGCCGAAGAACTGACCGGATACACCAGAATCAATCGTCGAGCAGTTTCGCCAACGCCTCGGCCACGCCGGATGGTCCCGCCACACAGGTGATCTTGGCGCCAACTGCTGCAGCAAGTTTGTAGGCCTCGTCGGAGTCGCCCTCGGGAGCGATAATCAAGAGTTCGTCGAGCGATGCAGCAGCAGCAATCACATCGCCCTCGACAGTCGCGCGGCAATCGGACAGCAACACTGCGATGCGGCGACCGGCCTGCGAACGATGCAGTTGCAGCCGAGCAGCCGTGAGCGCGCCGGCGAGATCGGTGGTGCCGAATCCGCGCAGGGTGAGTACATCGTTGATCACACGGTCGCTGTCTTTATAGACATCTTGCGATTTGGCGACCACCACATCTTTGCCAAAGGCAACAACGCTGTAATCGGCTGGCGAGCGCCAGGCAACGGCCGCAGCAGCTACCGCAGAGGTGGCTAACGGCTTGCCACCCATCGAGCCGCTGCGATCGACCATGAGACACAACGCGGTGCCGGGTCGAGCCCAGCCACGAATGCGCAAGCGTTGCACATCGACCGCGCCGCCGGTGGCGCGGGCTTCGCCGATGGCTTCGAGGCTGGCATCGAGATCGAGGTCGCCACCGTCGGGGCGATACGGCTGCTCGACCAACTTGCCCACGCCACGTGGTCGCACAGGACCACGGCGGCTCACATCGAGGAACAAGCGACCAGCCAAGCGCTTGGCGAGCTCACGCAGCTTTGGATCGGTTGCTGCTGTGAGGTCGGCCAGCAACGCCATCGTGTCGTCAGGGTCGGCCTGCAATGCTTCGTCGACCGCTGCTTCGTCGAGCTCGCCAACTTCGGGAGACACCTGCTCGAAGCGAGGATTACGCGACAGGTCTCGGCGAGACATGGTCTTGCGCGCACTTTCGCTGACAGCGGCATCGGCGTCTTCGCCTTCTTTGGTTACGGGGCGGGGGGCGCCCCCGTCGGGGCTGAGGCTTTTCCCGATGTGTCTCCACCGGTTGCATCACCCGACTGGTCAACCCGACCAAAGATCTCCTGCCACAGCTCGGCGATGATTTCGTCACTGGTTCGAGTGCCGCCTTCGCGCACGCGCACACGACCCGACAACGCAATGATCGCTGCATCAAGTCCGGCGACTGCATCGTCGGCGGGCACACCACGCAACTGCGCCAACGAAGCAGCGACAGCACTCGCGTCGATGGCGCCACGAACCGACGAGCCAACGCGCAACTCGTTATGGCTACGCGTGCGGCGCACGACCTCGACCGCTTTGGCGATCCATGCCGGCGACACCGGCTCGGCCACCTTCGCGGTGCTGAGAGCACGCGCCACGATTGCTGATTCTTCGGCGGCGCTTTGGTACGAAACCGCCAAACGACACACACGGTCGTACACAGCGCCGCTGATTCGCGCCGTGCCGATGGCATCGAATGGGTTCATTGCGGCCACGAGTCGGAACCCGGGCGAGGCAGCAACTCGACCAAGTCGGGGCACGTGCAACTCGCGCTCGCTCATCACCGTGATGAGCACATTGAGCGTCTCTTCAGGAATGCGGTTGATCTCTTCGACATACAGCAACGCGCCTTCGCGCATTGCGCTGATGAGCGGACCATCGACAAACACATCGGGGTCGTATCCGTCGGTGAGCACCCGCGCCGGGTCGAAGTGACCAACGAGGCGCGCCGGGGTGAGTTCGGCATTGCCTTCGACAAATTCGAATCCGAGGCTGAGTTCGTGGGCAACGGCACGCAGCAGCGTGCTCTTACCGGTGCCCGGAGGCCCCTCGAGCAAAACATGACGATCTGCGTCGAGGGCCGCCAGCACCAGTTCGACTTCGCGTTGACGACCAACGACATGCGTACTCAGCCTGTCGAGAAGTGCGCGATCGATCATGCGTAAATGATGACTCCGCGCAAGTTGTCACCGTCGCGCATGGCGCGGTAACCCTCGTTGATCTCGTCGAGCGTGTAGCGCTTGGTGATGAGTTCGTCGAGCTTGAGCTGACCGTCACGGTACATGCCGAGCAGGCGAGGAATGTCGGCGCGAGGATTCAGCGAACCAAAGATGGTTCCCTTAATTTCCTTTTGCCACATCGACAGCTCGAACAAGTTGATGGCTGCGTGTGTCTGCGCCATTGGGGCAACGGCGGTGACCACAACGGTGCTGCCCTTGCCAGCCAACGACATACCGAGCTGCATCAGATCGCCGTACATCACGCCAGGGGCCATGATGACCTTGTCGGCCATTTGGCCCCAAGTGAGCTCGGCGACTGACATGATGGCGTCTTCCATCGAGGCGAACGTGTGCGTTGCACCGAACTCCATCGCCTTCTCACGCTTGAACTCGACTGGGTCGATCGCGATGACGTGGCGAGCGCCCGCCATCTTTGCGCCTTGCACGGCGTTGATGCCGATGCCGCCGATGCCCACAACCACGACTGTTTCTCCGGGGCTAACTTCGGCGCGGCTCACTGCCGAACCCCAACCGGTGGCGACGCCACAGCTCACAAGCGCCACGCACTCGAGTGGGTAGTCAGGCTCGACCTTGATCAACGAGTTCTCAGCCACGCAGGCGAACTCGGAGAACGTGCCGACCTTGGCCATCAGCGTGACGGGCTTGCCGTTGATGAAGTGACGGTGGGTGCCGTCGGTGATCATGCCGCCGACGAACGTGCCGATACTGGCATCGCACAGGTTCTGACGACCGGTCGAGCAATAACGGCAGCGGCCGCAGCTAGGAACAAAGCTGGCCGAAACATGATCGCCAACCTGAACGCTGGTCACGCCGGGGCCGACCTCGATAACGATGCCGGCGCCTTCATGGCCGCCGATGACGGGGAAGAAGTCCTCGATGCCCATGAGCGGCCACACTTCGGGTGGTGGCACCATGTCGCCGGTGACGAGATGCTCGTCAGAGTGGCACAGGCCGGCCGCTTTCCAATTGACCAGCACTTCGCCGGCCTTTGGCGGATCGATGTCGATCTCTTCGATCTTCCACTCTTGGTTAATGCCCCACAAGACTGCTGCGCGTGACTTCATGACTGACTACCCCCGTATTAGGCGAACATGTGCAATGTAACGCTCGCTTGGGGCTCGACAAGAACTCAGTCGTACTTCAACACTCCACGAATGTTGGTTCCGGCGCGCATGGCGTCGTAACCCTCATTGATGCCCTCGAGTGGGTACTCGGCGGTGACCAAGCCGTCGAGGTCGAGCAGACCATCGCGGTACAGACCCATCAGCTTAGGGATGTCGGAGCGTGGGTTGCCCGAACCGAACAGTGACCCAACGAGTTGCTTCTCCATCAAGGTGAGGTCGAGCAGGCTCATGCTGGCGCTGTATTCCATGGCTGGATGGATGTTGGTGACAACAACACGGCCGCGCTTGGCGGTGAGGGCCAACGCTTCGCCAATCACTTCGCCCGAGCCAACGCCCATGGTCATGATGACCTTGTTGGCCATCGTGCCCCAGGTGAGTTCCTGAATGAGCGGCATTGCCTCGGCCATGCTGGCTGCGGTGTGCGTGGCGCCGAACTCCATTGCCTTCTCGCGCTTGAACTCGACTGGGTCGATGGCAATAATGCGCTTGGCGCCTGCGAGGCGAGCGCCCTGAATTGCGTTTGCGCCGATGCCGCCGGCACCGACCACTGCCACTGTGTCGCCAGCTTTGACCTCGGCTGCATACACAGCGCTGCCCCAGCCGGTGACCACGCCGCAACCGAGCAGGCACGCACGATCGAGCGGAACGTCTTTGTCGATCTTGATACAGCTGGCCTCGTTCACCACGGTGTGATGGGCGAAGGTGCCAAGGATGCACATAATGCCGAGGTCTTGACCACGGGCATGATGGCGGCTGCCGCCATCGGTGATCTGGCGACCGAGCCCCATCAGCGCTCCGAGGTCGCACAGGTTCTGATGACCAGTTGAGCAGCTTGCGCAGCGGCCGCAGCTCGGGATGAACCCGAACACGACATGGTCGCCTGGGGCTAGCCAGCTGACGCCGGCACCCACTTCTTGCACAACGCCGGCGCCTTCGTGGCCACCGATGATGGGCAGACCAAACGGAAGGTCACCCGTGACGAGATGCTCGTCGCTGTGGCACATGCCCGACGCCGCGAGCTTCACCAAAACTTCGCCTGGGCCTGGTGGATCGAGTTCGATCTCTTCGACGCTCCAAGGCGCATTGACTTCCCACAGAATTGCCGCTTTGGTCTTCACAGTGGCTCCCAAGTTTGACGAGACGAGTTGGCTATTGGCTGTGACGTTACAACGCCTCGGCGTTGAAGGCTGTATCGCCGACCATCCGTAGCACCTGTACTGCGCGAGTCATCGCCACGTACAGCAAACGCGCCCCACGAGCGGACCCATCGAACACCTCGGCTGGGTTCACCACCACCACGGCATCGAACTCGAGACCCTTCACATCCTCGGCAGTGAACACCGGAATGTGCGAACGCTGTAGGTCTTGCACTCGCTCGACTGCCTCAAGCGAATGGGCGGCAAGGCTGGCGGTAATCGCTTCGTGCAGACGACGAGGGGCGACTACGCCTGTAAGCACATGGCGATGCCGAGCGATGAGCACTTCTTGAGCCACTGCCTCAGCGAGATCTGAGCTCTCGGCAACGCGCATCGTTGGCGACTCGCCATCCATGCGCACACTGCGGCTCGCCACTGTGTCGACACCGGTGAACGCAAGCAACAGATTCGCCACCGTGAGCACTTGCTCGGGCACGCGATATCCGATGGTGAGATGCGCAACTTCGTAGTCGGTAGCGCCGAGATACTGCGCGACCGCGGGCCAATTCTGTTGACCTGCCGGAGTGGTGCTTTGGGCTAGGTCTCCGAGAATCGTGAACGACCCCGCAGGGCTGCGACGGCCGATGACACGCAGGCCCACCGCCGACTGATCTTGCGCTTCGTCGACCACCACATGGCCAAACTGAAAGGGCGGCCCGTTGAGCAACGAGTGCGTCTCGTCGAGCAGCAACTGATCGGCCGCCGTCCATGGCCTGCTCTTCGAGCCAGGCTTGCCGAGTCGCAACAGGTCGCTCTGCTCATCGGCGGTCAAGATGCCGTCGGCTGCAGCAGCCATCACGGTGTCGACGCTGAACAAGCGCTGCAACACGGTCTTGGGTTGCTGCACCGGCCACGCTGCGGTCACCGCATCGCGCAGCACGTTGGCCCTCGCCCAAGCGTCTTCCTTATCGGTTCGACGCATCAGGTCTTGTTGGGCAATCGTCTTGAGCGCATCGCGGCGGCGGTTCAACGGTCGCGTGACGGCCGAGCCGCTCAGCGCCGTTTGGATCCACGCCGCGAACTCCTCGGGTTCGATGACCAACGTGCGCGCTCCCATCGGAACGCGAACAGCTTCCTGAGGGGCCCGCACACCGCCAAGCACTGCGCGTTGCAACACGATGAGCATGCGCGGGTCGCCCTTGAGGCGGGCCATCTCTACCGAATCGATGGCACCAACTTCGACGCGCGGCACGCACAGATCGAGCACCGTTCGCTGTTGCACACTGCGCTCGCCAAGCGATGGCAGCACGTTGCCGATGTAGTCGAGGAAGACTTTGTTGGGGCCCACCACGAGAACGCCATCACGCGCCAACTGGCGGCGGTGTTCGAACAGCAAGTACGCAGCGCGGTGCAGGCCAACCGCCGTCTTGCCGGTGCCTGGGCCACCTTGCACGATGAGCGCCTGCTGCATCGGGGCGCGGATCACTAAGTCTTGCTCGGCCTGAATCGTGGCCACGATCTCGCGCATCGCACCGGTGCGCGCTGCCCCAATCTCGGCGAGCACCGGATCGGGGATACCCGAAGCCGCGCCTACGGCATCAGGGTCGTCGAGTTGCTCATCGAGATACGCCGTAATCTGGCCATCAGCCAACGTGAAACGCCGACGGTGCTTCAAACCCAATGGGTCAATAGAGGTGGCCCGATAGAACGGCGCTGCGATGGGAGCGCGCCAGTCGATGACCACCGGATCGTGACGCTGATCTTCGATATGGCGACGGCCGATATACCAACGGTCGTCGCCCTCGTCGATTCGACCAAAGAAGTCGCCCGCACCCGGCGTGCGTAGGTCTTGTAGCGCCTCGGCAACGGTGACCTCGATGTACTCCTTGGTGATGTCGTCGGCCGAGCTATCGGGGTCGACCCGTTCGAACGCAGCAATCATCTCGTCACGGCAGGCGCGCGAGTACTTCAGTTGTTCGAGTTCTTTGTCGAGTTCGGGGAAAAGGATCGGCTCAGCCATGTTGTGGTCCGTAGGGGGAAGGTGATGTTAATCGTCCCGCGTGGCTACCCTGCTCGGTTTCCTGACAGAATCCCCTGATGAGATCACCCATACTCGCGACCGTGCTGATCGTGTCCCTTGCAACAGCGGCTTGCTCAAGCAACGCCAACACCACGGCGAGCACCGAGAGCAAGTCCACCGACGCAACCGACGCAGCCATCGCCAGCGAGATTTCTGTTGCCACCGACATCGAAGGCGTCAAGACGTTTAGCCCGCTTGTGCAAAAGCATGTCGATACTCCCGTGAGCTATCCGCAGTCGCCCCCCGTGGGCGGCAGCCACGACTCAAAATGGCAGAACTGCGGCGTGTACGACACGCCCGTGAAGAACGAAAACGCCGTGCACTCCATGGAACATGGTGCTGTGTGGCTCACCTACCGGCCTGATCTTCCCGCAGATCAAGTAGCGACCGTTCGAGCCTTTGCTCGCAACCGCACGCACGTCTTGGTCAGCCCCTTCGAAGGCTTGAAAGAACCCGTCGTCGCAAATGCCTGGGGCAAGCAACTGCGCCTCGATTCAGTCACCGATGCACGCCTTGCTGCGTTTGTTGACGAGTACGAGCAAGGTCCCCAGACACCCGAACTGGGGGTCACGTGCGGCGGAGCGATCGGCTCGCCAATCGAGTAGTGACACACCGGTAGGGCGGCACATCGTGAAGTCACAGGGCTCAGAAATTGACCTGATGACACAGATGTTGGCGCGACGCGGCGCTAAGCCCTAGCGTTTGCTCTTGCACACAATGGCTCTCAACCGCAGGAGGATCTGATGGACGACATCACGCAGACCGTCACCACAACGCTCGATACCGATCAGAACGATATCCAGCACACCAATGCTCAGCAGTCGTTGATCGTCGAAGAAATGCTTGTCGAAGAGCTGTCCATCGACGGCATGTGCGGCGTCTACTAGGCCATGACCGATTCGAGCCTGCTCGACGCTGCGCTCGAGTTGAATCCTCAGGTAGCCCTGCGCCCCGAGCCATTCGGCGCACTCGCCTACCACTACGGAAATCGTCGGTTGGTGTTCCTCAAACACCTCGACGTCGTTGCCGTGGCAAAAAGTCTTTCGCAACATCCATCGTTAGCCCACACCTTGCAGGCTTGCGGCATTGCTCCCGGTCGTTGGCCGAGCTTTGCCACGGCTTTCGAATCATTGAAATCATCGGAGATTGTCCGTGAGCGTTGAAACACTCGTCACCCAACTCAAGAACGGCCTCGACGCGCCGATCTGTCTGACATGGGAACTCACGTACGCATGCAACCTGCAATGCGTCCACTGCCTCTCTTCTAGCGGTCAGCGCGATCCACGCGAACTCACCACCGCCGAAGCCAAGCAAGTGCTCGATGAGCTCCGCGATCTGCAGGTGTTCTACATCAACATCGGCGGCGGCGAGCCAATGGTGCGTCGCGACTTCTTCGAGTTGCTCGAGTACTCGATCGCCAATGGCATCGGCGTCAAGTTCTCTACCAACGGCGCGTTCATCGACGCCGAAAAGGCGCGTCGCCTCGCCGAGATGGATTACCTCGATATCCAGATCAGCCTCGACGGCATCGACGCGCTCACCAACGACGCCGTGCGCGGCCCCGGTAGCTACGAAATGGCTCGACGAGCAATGGACAACTTGGCCGCCGCGAACTTCGGGCCGTTCAAGATCAGCGTGGTCGTCACCCGCCACAACGTCGATCAACTCGACGAGTTCAAGGCCCTCGCCGATTCGTACGGCGCACAGTTACGCATCACCCGTTTGCGTCCCAGCGGTCGCGGCGCCGATTCGTGGCACGACCTGCACCCAACCAACGCGCAACAACGCCAGATCTATAACTGGCTGATGGCTCATGGCGACAACGTGCTCACCGGCGACTCGTTCTTCCATCTCAATGCGCTGGGCGATCCGCTGCCAGGTCTCAACATGTGCGGCGCTGGCCGAGTCGTTTGCCTCATCGATCCAATCGGCGATGTGTATGCCTGCCCATTCGTCATTCACGACGAGTTCAAGGCCGGTTCGGTTCGCGACGAGGGCGGCTTCAGCCATGTCTGGAAGCAGAGCCCGTTGTTCCTTGAACTGCGCGAGCCACAGTCGGCAGGCGCGTGCTCAAGCTGCGGCAGTTACGACGCGTGTCAGGGCGGCTGCATGGCTGCCAAGTTCTTCACCGGGCTTCCGCTCGACGGCCCAGACCCCGAATGCGTCACCGGCCACGGCGAGCAAGCGCTGCAAGATGTGAACGCTGCGCTCAACCCCAAGCCTGCGATGGACCACAGCAAGCCTGTATCCGTGTCGCTGTCGGCATCGCGCAAACTCAGCGTTGTTAGCTGAAGCTCACGCTCTACGCCGCCGCAATGATGTTCAATGAGGAAGTGTCGTTGATCATCGTGCTACTCGTCCCAGCGGCGTACCTGTTGGGAATGTTCCCCAGCGCGGCGATGGTTGCGCGGGCGAGCGGCGTCGACATCACCGCTCATGGCTCCGGCAATCCCGGCGCTTCAAACGTCAGCCGTGTTCTCGGCTGGAAACGCGGCGTTCTCGTCTTTGCCCTCGACGCAGCCAAGGGCGCCGTTGCAGCCGGTGGCGGTTGGCTCATTGATGGCCGCTTCACTGCATACGTGTGCGTCGCCGCTGCCACGCTCGGGCACATGCTTCCTGTAGCGCGTCGCTTCGGCGGCGAGCGCTTTGCAGGCGGAAAAGGGGTCGCCACGGTTGGTGGCGCCATGTTTGTGCTGCAGCCACTTGTATCGGTGGTTCTCACCGCTGTGTGGCTCGCTGTCAGCAGGCTCACCAAGAAGGCATCGCTTGGCTCAATAGCGATCATCGTGTTGCTGCCTGTCGGGGCAGCCCTCGTTGGCGCACCAGCTTGGGAGATTTGCGCAATTGTCGCCCTCGGCTTGCTGGTGTTGGCGCGCCATGCCGAGAACATCAAGCGGCTGATACGGCGCGAAGAACTCGCCCTCGGCAAGAATCAGTAGGCCATGAATCTCCTCGAACCGATCCAGCTCGGACCACGAGTTGCCCAGAACCGCGTGGTGTTCGGGCCACACGTCACCAACCTTGCCAACGACTCGCGCGCCTTGCCCGAGCGCTGGGTTCGTTACGTGGCGAGGCGCGCCGAAGGCGGTTGCGCAATCGTGGTGGGCGAAGGCGCCAGCGTGCACGAAAGCGACTGGCCCTACGAGCGTTCGCCGTTGGCTCAACGATGTGGCTCCGGTTGGCAACTCGCCGCCACGGCTTGCCACGACCACGGCTCGCTGTTCATCGCCTCACTCGATCACGCTGGCGGCCAAGGCTCGTCGGCCTATAGCCAACGCGAGCTCTGGGCCCCATCGAGGGTGCCCGAGGTCAACAGCCGAGAAGTGCCGAAGTGGATGGAAGCCGACGACATCGCTGCCGTAGTCGAGGGGTTTGGTGACGCAGCACAGGTTGCCGCCCAGGCCGATTGCGATGGCGTCGAGATCAACGCTGGGCAACACAGCTTGATCCGCCAATTCCTGTCGGGTCTCACCAACCAGCGTGGCGACGAATGGGGCACCGACCGCCTGCTGCTCGCCCGCCAAGTCATCGACGCCGTGCGAGCCAACCTTGGCCCTGATCGCGTGCTTGGCTTGCGGTTGTCGTGCGACGAGCTTGCACCCTGGGCCGGCATCACTCCCGATGCTGCTCCGCCAATTGCTGCCCAACTCGCGGCTTGCGGGCTCGATTATCTCGTCGTGGTTCGAGGCGCAATCTTCAGCATCGAAAAGACTCGGCCCGACTTTCATGAGCCAACCGGCTTCAACATCGATGTGTGCCGCAGCGTTCGCGACGCCGTGCAGCAGAGCAGCCCTCAAACCAAGGTGATCCTGCAGGGCTCCGTCGTCGATTGGGGCCAAGCCGAATGGGCGTTGGGCGATGGCGTATGCGATGCCGTCGAAATGACCCGTGCCCAGATCGCCGACCCCTCGTTGGTCAGCAAGCTCGCTAACGATCAGGCGGCGCAGATCCGACCCTGCATTCGGTGCAACCAAAGCTGTCAGGTGCGCGACGCGCGCAACCCGATCGTCAGTTGTGTCGGCGAACCCACCAGTGGTCGCGAAACCGAAGACCCCGATTGGGAGCAGCGCTCACGCCACCCTCGCAACGTGGTTGTCGTCGGCGGTGGCCCCGCCGGCTTAGAGACGGCCCGAGTAGCCGCCTCGCGCGGGCACAGCGTGCGCATTGTCGAGCGCTCTTCACGACTCGGCGGTGTCGCCAGTGTTGCGGGCCCAGGTCTGCCGCTCGTTGACTGGCTCATCGCCGAGTGCCAACGCAACGGCGTCTCGATCGAACTCAACTCGGGAGCCGAGCAACTGACCTCGCGCCCCAATGAGGTCGTTGTGCAAGCCACCGGATCTTTGCCCGGTGTGCGCACATATGCAGTGCACTCGTCCGAGATGGTGCTCGACGTGTTGCTCGCCGTCTCCGATCCATCAGCGTTGCCCAGTGAGGGTCAGATCGTGTTGTTCGATCCCATCGGCGGGCCAATCGCAGTGGCGCTCGCCGAGCAACTTGGCGAGCGGGCTGTGCTGATTACGCAAGACAACATTGCCGGCAACGAACTCAGCCGCACCGGCGATCTGGCTCCAGCCAACGTGCGCCTCGCCCAACGTGGCGTGCACATCGAGCGTCGCGCATTGTTGCGCGAAGTGCATCAGGGACACGTTGTGGTCGAAGACCGATTCACCGCAGGGAGGCGTGACATCGCCTGCGCCGCGGTTGTCGATTGCGGCTTCCGGCTACCCACCGAACCACTGCCCGGTGCACAACTGCAAGCCGGCGATTGCATTGCTCCACGCACGATGTACGAGGCCATTCTCGAAGGCCGCCGCGCCGCGCTGGCCATCGACAATGTTTAACGCGCCGCCACCGCCTGCGCCACCACCCCAGTTGACCTGCCACCCCAGTTGCATGGGCGCGATTTGGGACAGGTGCTGTCCGGCGGAATCAAGGGGTGAGCGCAAGAAGTTCGGCGAGTTTCTCCGATGGTGTCATGTAGCCAAGGGTTTTGCGTGGTCGGTTGTTGAGGCTGTCAGCGATGCGGGCGAGGTCTTCGATGGTGTGAACGGCAAGGTTGGTGCTCT
>CAMASN010000039.1 GCA_945861025.1 Ferrithrix thermotolerans DSM 19514 | reverse complement strand
TGATGGGTCAACGACGTTGACGATGATTTCCTCGAGCAATTCGTGGATGGGGGGCGTGCTCATGGTCTAGCTCCTGATATTCGGATCGTCACTCTTAGTGGGTATCGGCACAGACGCAGCACAACATGACGGAATCTTGAACGAATTTCGCTCTCGCGAGCGTCAGCGAGGACGAAGCACTCTCAACGCGTTGAGTTAGGTGCGCAGGCCGCCCGCAAACGCAGGGCTCGTCGCGGCAGCGGGAATCTCGGTGAGTGGTGCTGCGATTTCGCCAACCGTTGGGCCATAGCGCGCTGCGACCGGAGCCAGTGCTTCGAGATCGAAGCCGTAGACGTCGGCCGCAGTTGCACCAAGAATGCTGTGCATCTCTGCTGGCGTGAAGTCGCAGAACGCAAGTTGCAATGATTCTTTGGTAAAGGGTGAGCTGGCTTCGTGGTGCGGATAGTCGCTGCCCCACATGATGCGATCGATGCCGATGGTGCCCATCGAGTCGGCGTCGGCAAGCGAGGGAAAGCTCGCGCCCACATAACAGTTGCGGGCGAAGTAGGTGCTCGGCCGTTCGGGCAACACACCGTCGGCAGCCACCACAAGTTCGCCGATGCGGCCATTGACCATCTGGTCGTGCAGCCCATCCATGCGCGTCAGCACCGCTGGCACCCACGCACAACCCTGCTCGGTGAGTACGAACCGAAGCTTCGGAAAGCGCTCAAACACGCCGGCCATCGTGAGGTGCCATAACGCACGGTTTGCGAAGAAGGTTGTCTCAAGAACGAACACGGCGGTGGCCGCTTCGTGGCGTCCATAGTTGGGTACGCCACTGCCGCCAGCGTGATGGGTGATGGGCAGCGAGAGCTCTTAGCAGAGCGCCCACAATGGGTCGTACTTGCGTGAGAACAACGGATCGATCCACGGCGTATCGGGCGAGACGCCTGGCAGCAGGATGCCGGCGAGACCGTTCTGCTTGGCCCAGCGCACATCGTCGAGCGCGGCATCGACATCGTTGAGCAAAATTTGGGCAAGTCCGGCGCGCTGGCCGGGTGCTTTGGAACAAAAATCGGCCAGCCAACGGTTGTGCGCACGCAGTCCGGCGAGGCGGAGGTCGAAGTCGTGAGCCGCCGGAGCCGGCGCAATGATTGCGCCGGTTGGGAAGAAGGGCGGGATGGTGTTGGGGAACAAGACCTCGGCAACCACACCGTCGGCATGAAGGTCGTTGAGTCGACGATCGCTATCCCAGTTGCGAGTGCGGCCGTCGTTTTGCAGGTCACGAAATGGGTTGCGGTAGCGCCCGCGCCATTCGTCGAACTGCTCAAGATATTGCGCCTCAAGGTAGGTGCGGTATTGATCGGGGCTGCCGCCAGCGTGTCCGTCAGCAGAGATCAATGTGTAACGACTCGTTGTGTCCAAGGGTGGACCCTCCAGCTCGCGGCGGTTTGTGGCAACAATTCACGCTACTACCGACGGGCTCGCCAGCGCTTACGATCAGGGCTTTCCACAAGTGGACGGGGCAACACAATGACGACTGAACGACGAATTCCTTATGCGGGTTCGGTGCACGACGAACGTGAGATCGAAGCGGTCGTAGCGGTGCTTCGGGCGGGACCACTTGGGTTGCGCATCGGCAAGAACGTGAAGGCCATGGAGCAGCGTGTCGCCGAACTGTTCGCCAAGCGTCGAGGCATCATGGTGAACTCGGGTTCATCGGCGCTGTACCTCGCGATCGAGGTGCTCAATCTTGACCCTGGCTCTGAGATCATCACCTCGCCGGTCACGTTCTCAACCGACATCGCGCCGATGCTCAAAGCCAACATCGTGCCTACCTTTGTCGACGTCACGCCCGACACTTTTCAGATCGACACCGATGCCATCGAAGCGATGATCGGGCCAAAGACGCGAGCGATCTTGGCGCCGAACCTCATTGGCAACGCTCCCGACTGGGACGCCATTCGCGAGGTCGCCGATTGCCACAATCTCTTCGTGATCGAAGACTCGTGCGATGCGCTGGGCCTCACCCTGCGTGGTACGCCCACGGGTAGCCGCGCCGACATCAGCCTCACGAGCTTCGCCCTATCGCACATCATCACGGCGGCTGGCACCGGCGGCATGATCTGTTTCGACGACGACGACATGGCCGACCGCGCGCTCATGTTGCGCCGTTGGGGCCGTCGTAGCGAACTGCAACTGTTCGGTTCGAAGAAGGGAGTTGAGAAGCGCTTCTTTTCAACGATCGACGGCGATCTTGAGTACGACAACATGTTTATCTTCGATGAGATCGGCTGGAACTTTGAGCCCAGCGAACTGTCGGCGGCTTTCGGCTTGGTGCAACTCGACAAGCTGGGAGACAACCTTGCGCGGCGTCAACGCAACTTCGAGATCATCTCATCGCACTTCGCCAAGTGGCCCGAGTTCTTCACTGCAGCTCGTTTGACTCCTCACGTCGAAACCGGCTGGCACATGTTCCCCATCCTCATCAACTCACCAGCCATTCGGCGCGCCGAGTTTCAGCAGTGGATGGAAGGCAGGGGAGTAGACACGCGCATGGTCTGGACTGGCAACGCTGCGCGCCAACCCGCGTTCAAGAACCATCCGTTCCGTCAGCCCGCGAGTGGCCTGCCGAACGCCGATCGGGTGATGGAACACGGTTTGATATTGCCCAACAACCACTCGCTAGATGATGACGACTGCAACTACATCGGCGAGTGTGTTTCTGGCTTCCTGGTGAGCAAAGGGTTGATTGCATGAGCGCCGAACACAAACGTTTCGAAGGCCGACGAGTGCTGGTCACTGGCGCGAGCCGCGGCATCGGCGCTGGCATCGCCGAACGACTCGCAGCCGAAGGCGCACTGGTAGCGATCTCGGCTCGTGGCGCAGCGGGTGCGTCAAAACTCGGTGGCTCGCTTGAGCAGACCGCGGCGCGAATGGCCGTGTACGGCTGTCAAGCGGTAGTCGTTGCCGCCGACCTGCTCGACGAAAACGATCGGGCCCGCATCGTGCCCGAAGCCGAGGCTGGCCTTGGTGGGCCAATCGAGATTCTTATCAACAACGCTGCCGCAGCGATCTACAACCCGCTTGCCGAGTTCTCGCTGAAGCGCCGCCGGCTGATCTTCGAAGCCAACGTGCACGCTCCGCTCGACCTTGCGCAGGCGGTTATCCCTGGCATGCGCGCCGCGGGGCGAGGCTGGATTGTGAACGTGTCCAGCGCCACGGCGCACCACACCGAAGGTCCGCCGTTTATCAGTGGCCCGCAAGGTGCCACGCTCAGCCTGTATGGCGCGTCGAAGGCTGCGCTGAACCGCATGACCAATGGTCTCGCCGTAGAGCTGTACGGCTCCGGCATTCGCGTCAACACTGTCGAGCCGCGCGCAGCGGTGCTCACCGAAGGCGCCGATGTTCTCGTTGGTGCCACCTTGCGACCCGAGCAGATCGAGTCGATGGAAGAAATGGTCGAAGGTGTGCTCGCTGTGTGCGACTGCCCATCCGATTTCACTGGGCACATCAATGTGAGCCTCGACCTGATTTCATCGATGGGGCTCGAAGTTCGCGGCCTCGATGGCGGTTCGTGGGATTGGTGACCGAACGTCTCGAAGGTCGGACATAATGGCGTAGTTCCTAGGACGAACGGAGGCTGGTCGTGCGGTTCGAGAGCAAACGTCAACGGCAGTATCGTCACGCTACCGAGCGTCCGTTTCCGGCCGAGTGGCGCCGCATTCTGGCGATGGCGTGGGCCGGATGGCATTCGCTCACGCTCGACGAACGAAGCCGCCTAGAGCCAATGATCCAAGAGTTCGTGGCCAGCAAACGGTGGGAGGCAGCACAAGGGTTTCAGCTCGCCGAAGAGATGATTGTGCTCATCGCAGCGCAGGCGTGTCTGTTGGTGCTCGAGTTGCCCGCCGACTACTACCGCGGTGTCGGCTCGATCATTGTTCACCCAACCACGATGGTGATCGACGGCCCGCGGTCCACCGACAACTCCGGCGTGCTTCAAAGCGGTCCGCTCCCTATTCAAGGCCAGGCGCAATTCGAAGGGCCCGTGGTTGTTGCGTGGGACGCGGTTCGGCGTGAAGCGCGTTATCCCGAGTACGGCAACAACGTTGTGTTCCATGAGTTCGCCCACAAACTCGACATGCTCGATGGCACCGTCGACGGCATGCCGCCGCTGCCCAACTCGGCGAGCCGCAAACAGTGGATCGATGTCTGTACACGCGAATACGAAGCCCTCAAGGACGAGACATCGGGGCCGCTCATCCGTGAGTACGGGGCAGTGAACCCTGGCGAGTTCTTCGCCGTTGTATCCGAGATCTTCTTTTGTCGACCTGTAGAAATGCGTGCCCAAAAGCCCGAGCTTTATGCAGTGCTCGCCGGTTTCTATCGGCAGAACCCAGCCGTACGGGTGGCTGGCGAATGAGCCGCTGGCTGAGCGCCCCAGTGTGTGTTGTCATCGCTGTGCTGTTCGCCGCGTGCTCGAGCCAGAGTGCTTCTGACGCTGACGCCACAACGCCGAGTGCGTCAACGCGTGTTGAGCTTGGTATCTACTCGGGCCGAGCCGATCCGCAGTGGCAGCTCACGGCCGAGCAGGCGCAAGCTCTCGATCAACTGATTGCGGCGCTGCCCACCCAGAGCGGAGTGCCGGCGTCGGGAGGGCTCGGATATCACGGCTTCAGCATCATCCGCTCCGACACCACACAGATTGCGTACCAAGGAACGATTGGGCCGAGCGGCCCCAAGGCAGACACCTATCGAGTCGACGCTACGTTCAGCGTCGAACGCTTTCTGCTCGACACCGGTCGCGGCGTACTGAACGACGTTGAGATCGCCGAGGTCACGAAGGGCTTGGCGTCGCAGCACTAGTCGCCCGCAGGCCCGTCTGGCTACGGTTGACCCATTCGGTGATTGGGGAGGAAGCTGTGAACAGGTTTGTAGATCGACGGGTCATTGTTACTGGCGGCGGGTCGGGTATCGGGCAAGGCACTGTGTTGCGGTTGCTCGATGAGGGTGGCACTGTGCACGCCATCGACGTCAACGCCGAGGGCCTTGAGGCAACGCGTAATATGGCTGCTGCGTCGAACACTGCTCACCGCCTAACCACTGGCGTGCTCGACATCTCGAACGAGGCAGCGGTCAATGCGGCCATCGCAGCGGTCGTGCAAGACCTTGGCGGTCTCGAGGTCTTGGTCAACGCAGCGGGCGTGATGCGCGCTGCTCACACGCACGAGTGCACGCTCGACATGTGGAACCAAGTCATCAACATCAACCTCACGGGCACGTTCTTGATGACACGCGCAGCGCTGCCTGCGTTGTTGGCCTGCGGTCGCGGAGTGATCGTGAACTTCAGTTCCACCTCGGCGACGTTTGCCCATCCGTACATGGCTGCCTACGCCGCCAGCAAGGGTGGCGTCGACGCACTCACGCACACCCTCGCAGTCGAGTACAGCAAGCAGGGTTTGCGCGCAGTTGCCGTTGCGCCGGGTGGAATATCAAGCGGCATCACCGAGTCGGTGCCAGGCATGATGCCTCGCAACGCCGATTGGTCGCTGTTCACAAAAATGTCGCCAATCATCGGCAACGGTATGGGTTCGCCGGCCGATGTAGCCGGTGTCATCGCGATGTTGGCAAGCGACGATGGCCGCTACATCACGGCCACGTCGGTGCGCATTGATGGCGGCGCCCACGGCTAACGCCGCGACGCCGCCGAACGTGGCTTAGGGCTCGAACGGCTTCTTTGCCAACATCACGTCGGCGCCAAGGAATGGCTCGAGGAATGGCGAGTAGTCGGGTCCGCGGCGCAGACCCATGCCGCCGTCTACGGCAATGGAAACGCCGGTGATCCAACGCGCATCGGGTCCGATGAGGAAACGCGCCAGCGAAGCAACATCTTCGGGCTGGCCGACATCGCCCATTGGGGTGTTGTCGGTGTAGCTGCGGTACACCTCGCTGTCGCGTGGAATCGCGTCCATCAGTTCGGTGGCGATGAAGCCTGGGCGGATCGAGTTGCAACGAACATTGACAGCGCCGTATTCGTCGGCCGCATTGCGCATCATCTGCTCGATCGCAGCCTTCGACACGGTGTAGGCACCGAAGTGAGGATGGGTCACGTAGCCAGCAATCGACGACATGCCGATGAACGAACCGCCACCGGCGGCGACCATGTGAGGCACGGTGTGCTTGAGACTCAACATGGTGCCCAACACATTGAGGTGCAGGGTGCTGACGAATTGAGCGGTGTCTTGCAGGTGGTACGGCCCGAGGCCAGCAGCGCCGCCAGCATTGGCGATGCAGCCGTTGAGCGCACCGGTTGGTTGCAGTGCGGCGGCAACGATGCGTTGTACATCGTCTTCGTTAGTGACGTCGCCGGCTACATAGTGAGCGCTGCCGCCGTGGCCGGAGCCTTCTGCTGCGGCAGCAACAACGGCAGCGGCTGAGGCGAGTGTGGCTTCGGTGCGCCCGCAAATGGTGACGGCGGCGCCGTCGGCCGCGAGGCGTTCGGCGCAAGCTCGGCCGATTCCGGTGCCTCCGCCCGTGATGAGGATGGAGTAGCCCTGCAGGCCGCCGCTGAGTGTCGACTGATTGTTCATAGAACCCGACGGTAGCTTGCGGCCCCGCCGACTTGTGATACGAAACAAGTCGGTTGAGAAATCGACACCAATTCGACGCAAGGAGTACTGCTGTGGGCAACAACTGGGGACGCTGGGGCGAAGACGATCAACGTGGCGCGCTGAACCTCATCACGCCCGAAGCCGTGAAGGCGGCGGCGCAGCGTCGCACCACGGGCAAGGTGTACTCGTTGGCTATCCAGCTCACTCGCGAGAGTGTGCCGGCGGTTCACGATCGTCCTGCGCCCGAGCGCTACACCCTTACAACGATGGCCGACATAGGCCGCGTGCCACCCATCTTCGAAATTGGTGAAGGCGTTGGCGCGAACGAAGACGTGCTCACCATGCCGAGCCACATCGGCACGCACATGGATGCGCTCTCGCATGTCACCTCTGAGAGCACGCTCTACAACGGCTACCCGGCGGATTCGTTTACACCTCGCGGCGGTGCGGCCAAGTGCGGCATTGAGCACACCGGCAGTTTTGCTGGCCCTGCCAAACTGCTCGACATAGCTGGCTATGTTGTCGCACACGTGAACCCAGAGGGCTTGGCTCCCGGGCAGATCATCGATTCCGTCTTACTCGAGGCCTGTCGCGCGAGCCAAGGCACCCAGATCGATCCAGGCGACATCTTGCTGGTGCGCACTGGTTGGATCGAGCATCGCAACGCAGCCGTGGGCCCAGCGCAGAGCTGGATGCAGCCCGGCCTCGGACTCGATGCCGTGTCGTTCATTCGCGATCACAACCTCAGCGCAGTGGGCACCGACAACTCGGCAGTCGAGTCGATCCCGTTCGACCAGAACCGCTTCTTGTGCGTACACATAGAACTGCTGCAGCAACTTGGGGTCACCATGATCGAACATCTGTGGTTGGCCGATCTCGCTGCCGACTCGTGTTACGACGTATTGCTGGCAGTTGGCGCGCTGCTTGTCACCGGCGCTTCAGGCAGCCCGGTGAACCCAATCGCGATCGGCTAATCGAGCACGCTTCGTTCGCCCGTTGCTCAGTGTCAGATCGATTTCGTACGCGGTGCTAACGTCCGCAACACAACTCATCTCGGGGGGGATTCATGATGCTTCGTCGTCATCGTCAGGGCTATCGCTTGGTAGCTGTTCCATTGGTGCTCGCGCTGTTTGTCACCGCGTGTGGCAAGAGCCGCGATGACGCAGCGCCGGCCGGGTCGTCGCCCGACTCGTCGTCATCGCAACCCGCGACCGACGGCAGCACACCAGCAGCCGATGTCCCCATGTTCGGCGATGCGCCGTGGCCGTGCAGCAAGGGCGATGGCGCCAACACCGACTCGGGTAACGAGCCCGGTGTCACCAAAGACGCAATCAGCATTGCCGGTGGCGACGACGCTGGCTACGTCGGCTCGCCCGGCTTGTCTCACCAACTCACCGATGCAATGCGGGCTTTAGTGAAGAAGTGCAACGAGCTTGGTGGCATCAACGGTCGCCAGATCACGTTCAACTACTTCGACGCAGGCATCTTCAACGTTGTCGCCGCAATGCAGGGCGTGTGCGACCAGAACAACTTCTTCTTGGTTGGCGAGGGTTGGGCCTTTGACTCGAACCAAGAAGAGGTGCGACTGAAGTGCGGCATACCTGCGGTGCCTACGTATTCGGTCAGCAGCGCCTTCGCCCATGGCAAAGACGTCTTTGTCGGTGTGCCGAACCCGTCTGACGAAATGTCTGCGGGCTTCTTCGCGCAGATGGCCACGCTGTTCCCCGATGCGGTGAAGAATGTGGCCACGCTGGTTGGCAACTTCTCGGCTACTCAGGAATCCGGCGACAAGGTCTTGGCCGTAGCACCGCAGTACGGCTGGGGTTTCGCCGATGCCAAGCTCGAGTACAACGCTGCGGGCGAGGCCGATTGGACGCCGTTTATCAAGCAGATTCAGGACTCTGGCGCGACGATGCTCTACTGGTCCGGAACCTGCCTGCCACATCTGCAGTTAGTCGCTCAGGCCGCCAAGACCAACGGTTTGAACATCCCGATCGTTACCGACGCCAACCATTACGCAGTCGAGTGTGCTGGCGCGAACACCGACGGTTCGCTCGACAACGTGTACGTGCGCCTCTCGGGCATTCCGTTGGAAGAAGCTTCTACGAACAAGGCAACTCAGGACTACCTCGACTTGATGAAGACCTACGGGGGCGACATTGCGCTGCTCGGCACGCAGACAACGTCGTCGTTCTTGCTGTGGGCAACAGCGTCGCAGCAATGCGGTGCCGAACTCACCCGTGCCTGCGTGTTGGCCAACCTCGCCAAGGTCACCAAGTGGACCGGTCACGGCATCCATGCCGAAGATAACCCTGCCCAGAATCATCCGTCTTCGTGCAACATCGTGCTCAAGATTGAGGGCACCGGTTACAAGCGAGTGGCGCCAGCCGAAGAGGGCACGTACGAGTGCAAGCCCGAGTGGATCGCCAAGGTTTCAGGTACTCGTGCGCTCGCTGCGGCGTTACTCGATGGCAATCGAATTTCGCAGGCGTTCGCCACGAAGTAAGGCTCAAAAATGTTCGGGCGAGGGCCCGCTCAGTGCCCTCGCTCCAACATCTGACGCACCGTCAGATACATGTTATGGTGAGCGAATCAGCTCGAAATCCTTAGGGGGAGATATTTGATGCGTAGAACTTCCGTTCGTTTCGCGGCCGCTTTTATGGCGCTTGCACTCGTTACCACGGCCTGCGGTAAAGACCGCGAGACAGATTCGGCGCCAGCCACGGTGCCAACGTCACAAGGCAGCGGCGACAGTACGCCAGCGACCGATGTTGAGACCGCGGCACCAACGTTCGGTGACGCTGCATGGCCATGCAGCAAGGGCGATGGCGCCAACACCGACACCGGTAGCGAGGTTGGCGTCACCAAGGACGCCGTCACCATCGGCGGCGGCGACGACGCAGGTTTTTCTGGTTCGCCAGGCTTGAGCCACGAGGTGACCGACGCAGTGAAGGCTTTGGTCGCCAAGTGCAACGAGCTCGGCGGCATCAACGGTCGTCAGATCACCTTGAACTACTACGACGCACAGTTCGCTGCCGTGCAAGCCGCAATTCAGAAGGCGTGCGATGACAAGGTCTTCTTCCTCGTCGGCGAAGGCTGGGCCTTCGACGAGTTGCAAGAGGAAATTCGCATCGGTTGCGGTCTCCCCGCAGTCCCTGCCTACACCGTGAGCGCTGCGTTTGCCCACGCAGGCGACGTATTCCAGGGCGTGCCGAACCCAGCCGACGAAACGCCTGCCGGTGTGTTCGCGCAGGCTGCCAAAGTGTTCCCCGAAGAGGTCAAGAAAGTAGGAATGCTCGCTGGCAATTTCTCGGCGACGCAAGAGACCCGCGACAAAGTTGTCAACGTTGCTCCTCAGTTTGGGTGGGGCTTTAGCAGCACCACGCTCGAGTACAACGCTGGTGGCGAAACCGATTGGACCCCATTCGTGAAGCAGATTCAAGACGCTGGCGCCACCATGGTGTCGTGGTCTGGTACCTGCTTGCCAAGCCTGAAACTCTTCGCTCAGGCTGCAAAGGCGAACGGCCTCGACGTCCCGATCATCACCGATGCAAACCACTACAGCCAGATCTGCGCCGACGCGAACACCGACGGTGCGCTCGACAAGATGTATATCCGCTTTGGCTTCATTCCGTTCGAAGAAGCCGACATCAACCCCGCCACGAAGGATTACCTCGACATCGTCATTGGTAGTGGCGGCGACACAGCGTTGCTCGGCATGCAAGCCACGTCATCGTTCTTGCTGTGGGCAACTGCTTCGCAGCAGTGTGGTGCCTCGCTCACCCGCACCTGTGTGCTCGACAAGATGCGTGCAATTCATAGCTGGACCGGTCACGGCCTGCACGCCGAAACCGACCCAGGTAGCAACCACCCACCGAAGTGCTCGATCTTGATGAAGCTCACCGGCACCAAGTACGAGCGAGTTGCTCCAACCGAGCGCGGCACGTTCGAGTGCAACGATGCGTGGATCGGCAAGGTCACTGGAACCCCCGGGCTCGTCGCAGCCAAACTTGATGCGAATCGCATTTCGCAAAAGTTCACCGGCAAGTAAGCAATCGACTCGTGAGCTGCGAGTGGGTCTGGCCGATGTGCGGTCCGACCCACTCGTAGTGCGAAGTAACTATGCAAGATTTCCTCGCCTACACAGTCTTGGGCCTTTGCCTTGGCTCGGTGTACGCCATTGCCGCTACGGGCCTCGTTGTTACGTACTCCACATCCGGAGTCTTCAACATTGCTCACGGCGCAGTGGCGACCATGAGCGCGCTCTTTTATTGGCAGCTCCGTTTCGATTGGCACGCGCCAGCCCCAATCGCAATTTTCCTCACGGTGTGTGTGTTTGCCCCGTTGCTTGGCCTAGTGCTCGAGGTGGTGGTGATGCGCGGTCTACGTGGCACGAGCGAGGTCACCAGACTTGTCACCCCCGTGGCCGTGCTGCTCGGCATCAACGGCGCCGCAACCTGGATCTGGTTCCGTAGCAGCAACCGTGCGCTGGTGCCCAAGAAGTTCTTCGGCGAGTCGAACGTGAAGGTGCTCGGGCAGGCCGTGTACTACCACCAGATCATTGGCGTGTTGTTGTCTATCGTCATCGCGGGCGCCCTCTATGTCTTGCTCTACCGCACCCGCTTGGGCGTCACCATGCGCGCCACGGTCGACGACCGTTCACTGCTCATGCTCAACGGTGGTCGCCCCGATCGTGTCAGCATGGCCAGCTGGGCCATTGGTGCCTCACTTGCTGGACTTGCCGGCGTGTTGCTGTCTCCGCAGCTGGGCGCGCTACAGGTGTTCGCGCTCACGCTGCTTGTCTTTGATGCCTATCCCGCAGCCGTAGCGGGTCGATTGCGCAGCGTGCCGCTCACCTATGTGGGCGCCATGGTGTTGGGCCTCTCGAAGCTTTACTTCGACTGGATCTCCGATGCGGGTCAGCGTTGGCTGGTGCTGCGCAACTTGCGTAACGCCATCCCAGCGCTGTTGCTGTTCGGTGCGTTGTTGTTGCTCCCGCAAGACCGCTTGCGCGGCGCCATCGTGACGCGAACTCGCGAGCGGTTCCGAGTGCCCACCATGCGCGAAGCGGTGTTGTGGGGCGGCGTGTTAGTGGCCGCTATGGCGATGCTGCAGTCAATCATGTCGGGCTCGGCAGTCATCAGCTTGGCGAACGGTGTCGCATTGTCGCTGATGGCGCTGTCGCTGGTGTTGCTCACCGGTTATGCCGGCGAGATCAACCTCGCTGTGTTCACGTTCGCGGGCGTTGCCGTCATCGCCGCATGGCAGTTCGACGTTGGGCCTACTGGTTTGGCCACGCAGAAGTCCTTGTCGGTGGGCGCCGTGTTGTTGGCAATGTGCGTGTGTTCGTTGGTGGGCGGCCTCATTGCGTTGCCTGCATTGCGACTGCGTGGCTTGTATCTCGGCTTGGCCACGTTTGCCTTTGGCATCATCGTGTACCAGCTCGTGATCTTGCAGACACAGCCGCTGCACTTCAATATCTTTGGTGGCAAGTTCACCGTGAACCTGTTTACAAACGGTTCGCTCACGGTGCCGCGACCTCATTGGTTCGGCATCAACTTTGCCGGGCAACGCGCCTTTTTGATGTTGATGACTGTCCTCTTTGCTGTGCTCGGCATCGGTATCATCGCCATTCGACGCAGCGCTTATGGCCGAATGATCGTTGCGATGAAAGACAGCCCAGCAGCGTGCGCCACCCTCGGACTCAACCTCACGCGCCTGAAGCTCGGCGTGTTTATGGTGTCATCTGCGATAGCCGGTTTGGCTGGCTTGATGTGGGCCGCTGAGCGCCGCACCCTGCCGAACAACGCCGACTTCGATGGCTTCCAGAGCCTGTTGCTGTTCATGATCGCCGTTGTTGGCGGTATCGGATATGTCAGCGGCGCATTTATCGCGGGCATCTTCTTGAGCGTGCTCAGCGTGGTGATGCCCGACGTGTTTGACAAGCTCGGCAGCGATTACCCGTCGCTGCACTGGCTCTTCGTTACCGTGCTTGGCAACTTCAGTCACTACGTGGGGCCAGCCCTTGTAGGCATCGGCCTCGGCAAGAATCCAAGCGGTATTGCTCAGCAGATTATGGATGGCTTTCGTCCGCTCAAGAAGGCACCTGGCGCCACTGCAATCTGGGTGGCCGCAATCGTTGTGCTGTGGGCGGCAACGTGGCGCGGTGCGGTCTCTAACTGGCACTTCTCGTTGATCTCGGTGGGCTCGTTGTTTATCGTGCCGCGCATCATCATGTCGGTGTTCGAAGACCGCTTTGCTGAAGAAGAGCGAGCAGTCGCCGGCGAAGATCTCGACCTTATTGGTATCGATCGGGCCTTCCGCTCCTCAGATCGCCAAGTGCTCGACACGGCGCTGGGGCTTCCGGCCGGGCCGAGTGGTGGTGTCGAATGACGCTCCTCGAATGCCGCAACGTCGGTATGAAATTTGGTGGTGCTGCGGCGCTCACCGCCGTGAGTATTTCGGCCGAAGCTGGCGTCATCACCGGGCTCATCGGACCCAACGGTGCTGGCAAGACCACCATGTTTAACTGCATCACCGGCCTGCTCGAGCCAACCTCGGGTGAGGTCATGCTCGATGGCGCCGATATCACCAAGCTGGCGCCGTTTCGGCGTGCCCGCCTTGGTGTGGCCCGCACGTTCCAGCGCCTTGAGCTGTTCACCTCGCTCAGCGTGCGCGACAACATTCGTGTTGCAGGCGAGATTCGCAGTCGCTGGAGCAAAGATAAAGGCAAGAGCGACACGCAAGCCGAGGCCGAGCACATCATCGAACTCTTGGGCCTATCGGGCCTCGCCGATCGTGATGTCGCTGAGATTCCAACAGGCATGGCCCGCCGAGTCGAAATGGGCCGGGCCTTGATGACCCGCCCGCGCATCTTGCTGCTTGACGAGCCCGCCTCTGGGCAAGACGAACAAGAGACCGAAGAGTTCGGTGAACTCCTGCTGCATGTACGCGACGAAGGCACCGCAATCTTGCTTGTCGAGCACGATGTTTCGTTGGTGATGAAGGTCTGCTCGTTCATCCAGGTGCTCGACTTCGGATGTCTCATCGCCTCGGGTTCACCTGCAGAGATTCAGACCAACCCAGCGGTGCTCGAGGCCTATTTGGGCGAGGATCACTCGGCATGAGCGAGACCGTCCTCGAACTCCTCGATGTGCGTGCTGGCTACGGCACTATCGAGGTTCTGCACGGCGTGTCGCTTGCGGTTGGCCGCGGCGAGGTGCTGGCGTTGCTTGGTCCCAACGGCGGCGGAAAGTCCACCACGCTCAAGGTGATCTCGGGCTTGGTCGACATCATGAGCGGCGACGTTCACTTGGCTTCTCGCTCGGTTGCTGGGGTCTCTGCTGACAAGCTGGCGCGCCTTGGGCTGTGCTCGATCCCCGAAGGCAAAGGCGTGTTTCCAAACCTCACGGTTCGCGAGAACCTGATGATGGCCACGCACACCGGTGCCAAGCTCGGCGACGTCGAGGAAGTGGCGTATACGCGCTTCCCGCGACTCAGCGATCGGCGCTCACAACTCGCCGGAACGATGTCGGGTGGCGAGCAACAAATGCTCGCGATGTCACGTGCTCTCGCAACGAACCCAGCGGTGCTGTTGCTTGATGAATTGTCGATGGGCCTCGCGCCTCTCGTCGTCGCTCGACTGTACGAAATCGTTGCTCAGGTCGCTGAGACCGGAGTCTCGGTGCTCGTCGTCGAGCAGTTTGCGCAGAGCGTTCTTGGCATTGCCGATCGGGCTGCCATCATGCTCAGCGGACGAATCACGCGTGTCGGCGCTCCTGCCGAACTCGCTGAAGAACTTTCATCGGCCTACCTCGGCGGAAAGGGATAACCATGACCCAAGACACGAACTCCTCGGATGATCGGTTCGAGCAATTCAAGAACGACATCGCCAAAATGCAGGTGAGAACATCGGGCAAGGCCAGCACCGAAAAGGCAGCCTCGTCGCTTGGCATCGCGCTAATGGTCGCCTCGATCGTCATTGGCATTGGCTCGTACATTCAGGTTGGCCAAGCCGACAATGCACTCGACCAGAACGAAGTCATCGTGCTCGGACTGGCATGCGTTGCGATGGCAGTGGTCGGATCAGCACTCTGGATTCGCACGGCGCTCGTACGCTTTTGGCGGTTCTGGATGCTGCGCTCGCTCTATGAGGGCCAGGCCCACCTCGACGAAGTCGTGAAGGCAATCCGCGACCGTTCGTAGCCGTAGCGGTTATCTGCCTTGGTGGCGGGGAATCGTTTTGTTGATGAACCGGCCCAGCACGCGGGCGAACCTGCCGGGCATATCGATGTTTGGCGAGTGACCCGCGCCGTGCCAGACGTGTAGGCCGGTGCCCTTTGGGAACTTGGCCCACGTGGCGAGCATCGCCGCAATCGGAATGGTGTCGTCGGCGTCGCCGCACGCAACCAAGATGGGCATTGTCAGCGTTGCGCATGCCGAGCCCAAACCGAGCTGGCACATTGAGTGCAGCGAGCCGCGTAAGCGCGCATCGGGCGCGGCGGCCATGTCGGCGTTGAGCAGGCGTGTGAAGTCGGACTCGACACGATCGTCGCCGGCGTCGTCGTTCTCGTCGGCTGATACAGCCGCAGCCGCAAGCCGAACTCGGCGCTGCGTCGCCCACGCATCGAAGAACACATCGATCTCCTCGGGGGTCTCCGTGCGGCCGTCGGGGTCAACCGGGTCAAGCAGCATTAAACCCTTCACGAGCTCGGGACGCTGTAGCGCCATGATGCACGCTGTTGCTCCGCCCAGCGAGTGACCAACGAGCGTGAAGTCGCTCCAGCCCAGTTGGTCGATGAGCTCTAACGCGTCGGAGGCGAAGATGTCTACGCCGTAGTCGTTGGCATCGTCGGGAGCGCTCGACTCGCCGGCGCCACGATTGTCGATAGCAATCGTGTGATATTGCTCGGGAGACAGGTCTTCTTGCACGAGCTGCCAGATGCGCGCCGATGCTTCGAACCCATGGATCAGCACCACCCGTTGCGGGCCTGCGCCGTGTTCGTAGTAGTGGAGGTTGGAATTCGTGAGCTGAGCGAACGGCACAGTTTTCCGATCAAGAACAGGTTGAGTTGCGGCAGCGTGCCGGGTGGTCAGCGAATGATTGGTGAGTCGTCGATGGCGCTGAAATCGGGTTCGCGGCGCTCGGCGAAAGCGATCAATGATTCGATGTTGGCAGGGCCGCCAAGCAGCACGCCGAACGCAGCATCTTCGCGGCGTCGCGCTGCAGCAAACTCGACGCGCATTGGCTCGACAATTGTTCGCTTCGTCTCGACGAGCGAGTTGATTGGCTTGCTGGCCAATACCTGGGCGTGACGCATGGTTTCGGCCATCAATTCGTCGGGTGCGCACTCGCGCCATGCAAGGCCCATCTGCACACACTCGGCGGCCGATAGCCACTCGCTGCTCATCAGCGCCCACGTTGCGTTCTGCCGGCCGAGCAGCCGGGGAAACGACACGCTGCTAGCTGCCTCGGGAGCAACGCCCAACCGAGTAAATGGGCAACGAACGCGGGCGTCGCTGGCGATGAAGACAAGATCGCTGAGCGCCAGCATCGTGGCACCAATGCCAAGCGCAAGGCCGTTGACCGCGCAGAACAGCGGCTTTGGAAAGTCGATGAGGTGATCGACGAAACCGGCGAAGCCGTGGCGGCCGTTGGTGAAAACTCCGCTGTTGCGTTGCGTCATCTCGGTGAGGTCGGCTCCAGACGAGAACGACTGGCCGGTTCCGGTGATCACGACCACAGCGATTCCGTTGTCGGTGCTTGCGGCAATGAGCGCATCGGTGGCGGCGTCGTACAAGGCTTCGTTAAAGGCGTTGCGCGCTTCGGGGCGATCGAGCGTGAGTACTCGTACCCGGCCGTGATCGGTGATGTGAATCATTCTGAGACCTCGAGATTGATGGTGTGAGCGATGGCATCTGAGCCGCGCCCGATGTGGATTTGGTAGACGCCCGGGTCGACGCGCCAGCCGCGTTGCACCTCGGGAGTCTCTTGGAAGACGCCCATTGCGCTTGGCTGCACCTCGCCGCGATATGCGTTGCCTGGATCCCAGTATGAGAATGCCCGTGCGTCGAGTGTGAGTGATACCTCGGTGCTTTTGCCGGCGTCGAGCCACACCTTTTCGAAGGCCTTGAGTTCCTTTGGTGGCCGCACAACCTGTGGGCTTGCTGCGCCCACGTAGCACTGCACCACCTCGGCACCGCGGCGGGAGCCAGTGTTGGTGACGGTTACGGACACCGTGACGGTGCCATCGGCGAGCGTTGCAATTCCCATCGCCTCGGCTGACAATCGTGGTGCCGACATTTCGAACGATGAATACGAAAGGCCGTGTCCGAATGCGAACGACACTGGCAGGTGACGCGCCTCGTACCAGCGATAGCCCATCAGCACGCCTTCGCCATAGCGGATCTGCCCGTGCTCGCCGGGGAAGTTGCCGAACGATGGTGTGTGCTCGATGCGCTGCGGAAAGGTTGTTGGTAGCCGACCCGATGGGTCGGTGTCGCCGAACAACACCTCGACGAGTGCGTGCGCCATCTCTTGGCCACCGAACCATGCTTGCAATACTGCTGGGGCGCTGTCGGCCCAGTCGATGGTGACAGGGGCGCCGGCATTGACGACCACAGCGGTGTTTGCGTTTGCTGCTGACACCCGCCGAATGAGTTCGGCTTGGGTGCCCGGCAGGTCGAGCGTGTCGCGATCGTGGCCTTCGGTTTCCCAATCGTTGTTTGTGCCCACGATGACGATGACGGCGTCGGCGCCAGCAGCAGCGGCGACTGCCCGATCCATCATGTCGGCGGCGGGCATTGGCTTGCAGCCGAGCTCGAAACCGTGCATCCATGCCCGACCGGTGGATGCGAACTCAACATCGATCACATAGGGCCGACCCTCGTGCAGATCGAGTTCGGCAGTGAGCTCTTTGCGACCCATGCCGAAGTAGGCGTCGCCGCGTGGCGTGGGGTGGGTGATGCCGTCGAAGATCACCTTGCCGTCGAGAGACAAACATGCGCTACCAAGTTCCATAATGCTGATGGTGTGCGGGCCCGACTGCGTTGGCGTGTATATGGCGGTTGCGCGAAACGACATCGGGCCGCGTGGCAAGCCTGGGTCGAGGCCGGGCAGCAACAGCACCTTGCCGTCAGCCGAAGTGGTGCGGTGTACGACATCGCCCTCGCAGCTGGTGCCCGCGAAGACTTCGATGTCGAAGCCGCCGCCGTTTGCGGTTTCGAGGAAGTGCGCGGCGAGTGGTGCGATGGTTCGATCGATATCGCAGCCCGGTTCGTGGATGATGGTCACCTGATCACCGAGGCGTTCTTGTAGGGCCTCGAGCGGCGTAACGCGGTAGTGCGGTTGCAGAGATGCGGAGCCGCCGCCCATGATTCGGGCACTCTTTGCGTTGGGCCCGATGACGGCAAGGGTACGCACGTTGGCAATCTGCAACGGCAGCACGCCGTTGTTCTTGAGCAGCACCATCGATTCGGTGGCGGCCTGTCGGGTGAGTTCGCGGTGCTCGGCGCGATCGATAGCAACGGCCGAGCGGGGCTCGTCGTCGAGGGCGCCGATGCGGTCGAACACCGACAGCAAGCGTTGCGCCGCGCCATCGAGCAATGTCTCATCGACGAGGCCTTCGCGAACGGCATCGCCAAGCTTGCGGCCATAGAACCGAGCGGGTCCGGGCATCTCAAGATCGAGCCCTGCGTCGGCAGCGCCAGCGGCAGTGCCACCAGCAAACCAGTCGGTAATGACGAACCCGTCGAAGCCCCATTCGCCGCGCAAGATGTCGTGCAACAGTTCGCGGTTCTCTGAGTTGTAGATGCCGTTGAGCCGGTTATACGAAGTCATGACTCCCAACGTGCCGCCCTCGCGTACGGCGAGTTCGAAGGGCAGCAGGTAGAGCTCGCGCAACGTGCGTTCGTCGATGACGCTGTCGATGGTCATGCGTTCGAACTCGGCTTCGTTACCAGCGAAGTGCTTCACCGTTGTGGCCACACCTTGCGACTGAACGCCACGGATGAATGCCGCAGCGAGCTTGCCGGCAAGCAATGGATCTTCGGAGTATGACTCGAAGTTGCGGCCGGCCAGAGGGCTGCGGTGCAGGTTCACGGTGGGAGCCAACAACACCCGGCACGCCTTGGTGCGGGTCTGGTCGCCGAGCGCCTCGCCCAACTGTTCAAGGAGCACTGGGTTCCACGTGGCGCCGAGTGCGGCACCGCATGGAATGTTGAGCGAGCTGCTCTGCTCGCCGAAGCCATCGATCAGCGGACCACGCGCTCCGGCAGGGCCGTCGCACACGAAAACCTCGGGGATGCCAACACGCGGCACGGCAGCCGTAGACCATGTGCTCGCGCCGGCGGTGAGGGAGGCCTTCTCCTCGATGGTCATTGAGGCGACGAGCGCGACGATGTCGCGGCTCACGAGCGGATCCCAGCGGTGCAATGCATGCGCACAACCTAGTCGCGCACCTCATTCGGGCGTCGTGGCGCACGTCGTTGCAGTTAGCCTCACTTCCGCAACGCTCAAGGAAAATTCTCATGACGATCTCGCTAGGCATCGATACCGGCGGCACCTACACCGACGCTGTTCTGTTCGACGACGCGACTGGTGTCATCGCCAAAGCCAAGGCGCTCACCACGCGCCACGACCTCGCGCTCGGTATTGCCGCAGCCGTGGGCACTGTGCTGGCCAACGCCCAGGTGCGCGCTGCCGACATCGCGTTGGTGTCGCTCTCAACCACGTTGGCTACCAATGCGCTCGTCGAAGGACGCGGCGGTCGTGTTGCGCTCGTGTTCATCGGGTTCGACGCTGGCGATGCAGAACGCGCCGGGCTGATGCAGGCCTTGCACGGCGATCCGTTGATCCGCATTACCGGCGGCCACGACCCACATGGCGATTCGCTTGCGTTGCTCGACATGGCCGCACTCAAGCGCGAGGTCGTTGCGATTGCTCCCACGGTCACGGGCTTCGCTGTTACAGCACAGTTCGCCACGCGTAACCCGGCGCACGAGATCGCTGCACGCGACTTCATCGTTGCGGCCACCGGTCTGCCGGTCACTTGTGGTCACGAGTTGTCGGCCAAGCTCGATGGGCCGCGCCGGGCGCTGACGAGTGTGCTCAACGCTCGCTTGATCGGACTCATTTCTGGACTCATTGCAGCGGCTCAGGGCATCATGGCGAAGCACCAGATTGATGCACCGCTGATGGTGGTTCGCGGCGATGGCGCGCTGATGTCTGCGGCAGTTGCCAAGAACCGACCCATTGAGACGATTCTCTCGGGCCCAGCGGCCAGCCTTATCGGTGCTTCGTATCTCACACACCTGCCCGATGCGATCATCTCTGATATTGGCGGCACCACAACCGACGTTGCCATGCTCGAGCACGGCGTGCCGCGCCTCGACGAACGCGGCGCGACGGTTGGTGGATTTCGCACCATGGTCGAAGCAGTCGCGATGACCACCGTGGGCCTTGGTGGCGATAGCGAGGTGCTCATCGCGAACAGTGGAATGACAGCGGGTCTCAACCTTGGGCCTCGGCGCGTTGTGCCCATCTGTCTCGCAGCAGTTCAGTACCCCGACGTGGTGCATCGCGCACTCGACATTCAGCTCACCCACGAACTCGCCCACGATTACGACGCTCGATTCGTGCTGCCACTTGGCGATGCTGGTGCCAGCGAGATCGGCCTCAGCGATGGCGAGTCCGAGCTGTTGGCGCGCGCAAAGAAAGGTGCCGCAACGGTGAGTTCTTTGGTACGGAGCCATGCCGACAGCTCGCGTCTGGCTCGGCTTGTGACGCGCGGCTTGGTGATGATGGCCGCCTTCACGCCAACCGATGCGTCGCACGTGTTGGGTGACTACGTGGCGTTCGACCAACTTGCGGCACAGAAGGCAGCCACACTGATGGCCCGTCAGCGTTCGGCGATGGGTAAGGCCGTTGCCGATGGACCCGTTGAGTTCTCGCGTTGGGTCGTCAACACGCTTGAGCGCCAATCTGCCGAAACGTTGCTCGATGTTGCGCTCACCCGAGACGGCTTCGAAGGTTCGTCATTGAGTCGCCATGCGTTAGTTGCGGCGTCGCTCGATGGGCACAAAGGCGTCGTCGATGTGTCGGTCGCGCTCACTATGCCGGTCATCGGACTCGGCGCATCGGCCGCGCTGTATTACCCAGCGGTTGCGAGCCTGCTGCGCGTCCAAGGGTTCGTGCCGGCCGACGCCGATGTAGCCAACGCAATCGGGGCCGTGGTGGGCCGTGTCCGCGTGCATGCCGATGTCTACGTGTCGCAACCCGAGCGGGGTCGCTTCCGCGTGCACCATCCCGATTCGTTGAGCGATGTGAACACGATGGCCGAGGCGCTCGATGCGGCCGAGTCCATCGCGCGGTCTGAGGCTCTACGCAATGCCACTCAGGCCGGTGCCGCTGCTGCCGAGGTGTCGGTATCGCACGTGCTCAACATCGCCCACGTTGAGGGCGAAGAACTCTTCGTCGATGGCACCGTCACGGCGGTGGCTTCGGGCAGGCCTGCTGTAGCCCGCTCGTTCTATTAGCGTGCAGACATGACTATCGACCGTGCTGCCGCCGACAAACTGCTCACCACCACTCGTTCCGTACGCAAGCGACTCGACCTCACCCGGTCTGTTGAGCCCGAGCTCATTCAGGAATGCATCGAGATCGCGATGCAGGCGCCAACCGGAACCAACGCTCAGAACTGGTCGTTCGTGGTCATCACCGATCAGGCAAAGCGCACAGCGATTGCCAACTTCTACCGCCAAGGCACCGAGATGATGGCGAACTCCGGGTATCCGCCGCCGCTGCCCGAAGGTGACCCACGCGAACACGTGATGCCCAAGGTCATGGAGTCGGCTGGCTACCTCGGCGAGATCATGGATCAGGTTCCGGTGTTTGTGTTGGCGTGCGTTAAGGGTCGCGTTGAGAACGTGCCGATGGTGTTAGCCCAGGCAAGTACCTACGGCTCGATCCTGCCAGCGGCATGGAGCTTTATGCTCGCCGCTCGGGCCCGCGGCCTTGGCACTGCGTGGACCACCATCCACTTGTTCTTCGAAACGCAGATTGGCGAGCTACTGGGCATCCCTGCCGATTGGACCCAGACCGTGTTGTTCCCCGTGGCGTACTACACCGGCGACGATTTCAAGCCCGCCCATCGGCTCGATGCAGCGAGCATGATCCATTGGGATTCGTGGGACGAACACCGCTAACGAAGCGGTCTATTTACGCCCGAACCCAAACAGGTTCTGGGCCACTTTGCGCATCTGGATCTCTTCGGAACCTTCGGTGATGCGGTAGCGGCGATGGTGGCGATAGATGTGCTCGAACGGCATGTGCCGCGAATAGCCCACCCCGCCACAGGTCTGCATCGCGCGGTCGGCCGCGTCGCACGCCAGTCGGTTGGCGCGGTAGTTGCACATCGATACAAGGTGCGTGACTTCCATGTGGTGCTTCTTGTCGAGCATTGCGGCCGTGTAGCGAATGAGTTGGCGCAGCATCGCTGCTTCGGTGTGTAGCTCTACCAACGGAAACTGAATGCCCTGGTTGGTGCTGAGCTTTTTGCCCCAGGTGACACGACTATTTGCATATGCAACTGCTTCGTTGATGCAGTACTGGGCGGCACCCAGCGACGAGGCTGCTTGGCGTATGCGGTTCTCGTGCACGAAATGTTGAGCGAGCTCGAGGCCTCGCTCGAGCGGACCAAATATGGCTTCGGGGCCCACGCGCACATCGGTGAGCGAGACTTCGGCGTGGTCGGTGGGCATGTTGAATGTCCACCAGAAGAACTCGACCTTGAACCCGGGTGAGTCGGTGGGCACTAAGAACGCAGTGATGCCTTTTGGGTCACCGTTGTTGCCGCTGGTGCGGGCGAAGATGATGTCGTGCGTGGCGTGGTGCAGGCCGCTGTTCCAACGCTTCATGCCGCTAATGACCCATTCGTCGCCATCGCGAACCGCTGTGGTTTCCATGTAGGTGGCGTCGCTGCCGTGGTCTGGCTCGGTGAGTCCAAACGCAAGACGACGGGTGCCATCAAGGAAGCCGGGCATCCATTCGGTGATCTGCTCGGGCGTACCGAAGTCGCGCATCATCAGCACCGTAGGGAAGTTACCCACGATGCTTGACTCGTTCTGCAGGTCGTTGTGCAGGCCAAGACCCTTCGCCGCAAAGTGCTCGCGGATGATTGCCATTTTGATGTTGCTCGCGCCTTGACCGCCGAACTCGGTGGGCAGTGCCAGGCGCAACCAACCTGCCGCGTCGGCGCGGCGACGCATCTCGCGCAACAGCTCTTCCCAGTCCTGCCGTGGCACGCCACCGTTTTCGAAATCGGTGCGGGCGTACTCGCGACGATGATCGAAGAAGCGGATGTTGTCGTCCTGCTGCTCGAGAGGTTTGATCTCGCGCTCGATGAATTCATCGAGCTGATCGAGCGTTACCTGAATATCGGCGGGAATTTCGAAGTCCATTGCTGCAGGCTAGAACCCCTCGTCGGTGCGGGGTGCAGTGGGCCAGTTGTCGCTCCGGGCGGACACATCCAAATGTCGCGCTTCGCCGAGCGATAGGCGTTTTACGGAGGCGCCCGTGCCGGTGGCCGCTTGCAGAATCGTGAACTCTGGGACCGACCCTTGTAATCTTTCTCGCATGTCAAACGCCGTCCCCGCAGTGCTCGCCGATCTCGTACCTACGCCTCGCATCCTTGACAGTCGTTGGGTTCGCGACATCACCTTGGTCGCCGGTGGTGCGTTGTTCACCGCTCTCGCTGCGCAGTTCGTCGTCCATCTCGGATTCACCCCGGTGCCCCTCACCGGCCAGACTTTTGCAGTGCTCACCGTTGGCAGCGTGCTCGGCTCACGTCGTGCCGCAGCAAGCCAAGCGGTCTACTGGTTGCTCGGCATGATCGGCCTGCCTTTCTACGCGGCAGGCACCAGTGGCTGGACAAAGGCCACCGGGTCGAGCTTTGGTTACTTCATTGGTTTCATCGTTGCTGCCGGCCTCATTGGTTACATCGCCGATCGTCGTGGCGACCGAAACTACGTCAACTCGTTCGCAGCAATGACCCTTGGCACCGTAGTTATCTACATCTTTGGTGCGCTGTGGTTGGCCCACTCGATCAATGTGCCTCTCGCCACCGGCGACAAGAACGCGATTTCGCTCGGCGTGAGCCCGTTCTTGGTTGGCGACTTGCTCAAGATGATGCTCGCCGCAGCCGTGGCGCCGTTGGGTTGGGCAGCGTTCAACAGCAAGCATTCGCACGACAACGACTGAAGTGGCGGCGTAGGCGCCCGTCAGGGGCGCCACGATCGCAAGTTCGCCGTGCAGCTCAGCTGCACCGATCGCGTGCGCCGGATGGGCCTAGCTGGTGCCGGTGAGTTCTATCGGCGGGTGGCCTAGCCGAGCGCGGTGTGTATTGGATCGGTGTGTCGTGGCGACACGATGCGGCCCACCAGCAACACGACGGCGAGCACGATTCCGGAGCCAACAGTGACAGCGCGCAACGAACTGTGATCTGCCAGCGGTCCTTGGATGAAGAGTCCAATCGGGTATGCGGCGCCGAGGATGAAGTTGTTCACGGCCATCGCCCGCCCTCGAAGTTCGGGCGGCGCCGATCGTTGAGTGACGGCAGAAAAACTCAACAGGGCGGCCATGTATGCGCCGCCCGTGATCGCTAACGCAACGGCGGCCAGCGCGATGTTGGGTGAAGCCCCGTAGAGCACGAGCGCGGGGGCGAGCACGGTGATTGCTCCGACCATCGTGCGGCGCGCGCCGAAGCGATTACACATTGCGCCCATCAACGTAGAGGTGATGACGGCACCGATGCCTTGAGCGGTAACGAGCAGCGACGTGCCGCCTTGTCTGGTGTTGAACACCTTGGTGGCCATCTGCGCGATAAATCCAATGAAGGGAGCAGCGACCAGCGTGACGACGATCATGATTGGCGCCATTGCGCGCACCGCATCGTTGGCCCGAGCAAAACGAAGTCCGTCGCGGATCGCAGCCATGATTGATCGTTTTGTGCTCTGGTTGCGGGGCATCCGGGAAGCTGCCACGGTGGCTGCTACAGCGAGAAAGCTTGCTGCGTTGCACCACAACGCGGCGGGCACTCCGCCGGCCCAAATCGCCAAGCCAGCCGCCGATGGGCCTAGGATTCGTCCAAGATTCCACTGGGTGCTGCTGAGCCCAATTGCAGCAACGATGTCCTCGGGCGGAACTAAGTCGGGAAGCGCTGCTTGAAAGGCCGGAAACCCGATGGCGCCCACGCAACCGCCAGCCAATGCAAACAACGCCAGCAGCTCGGGTGTGGCGGAACCAGATGCCACCAGCAGGGCCACCGAAGCAGCGATCAACGCGGCGAGGCAGTTGGTAACGATCATGACGGTGCGGCGCTGAAAGCGATCGGCCCATGCGCCGCCCAATGGGCTCAGCAAGGCCGTTGGAAGGAACCCTGCAGCGGCGACGACACCCGACCAGGCAGCTTTCGAGGTGTCGGCAACGTAGTAGCTCAGCGCTGTCGTTTCCATCCATGTGCCCACGTTCGAAACGAGCGCCCCGACCCACACGAACAAGAAGGCTCGCGACCGAAACGGAGCGAGCGAGGTGAAGGCCATTCGGCTTCAAATGTACACGGGTATGACTTTCGGCCCTATCTAAGAACTCGGCCATGGGGCATAGTTCGTACATGTTGATGACCATGGCTCAGGCCATAGAAGTGATTCAGGCGAACGACTCGTTGGCGGTGCCGTTGGGGCCGGGCGTGCCCGGAGGCTTCTTGCACGCGCTCGGCGAGCGCGACGATTTCACCGATTTACGCGTGTTCGGCGCGTTGTTGCCCGACCTCTATCAACTCTTTGTTCGCAAGGGTGTGCACTACAGCAGCGGCTTTTTCGGACCCGCCGAACGCTTCTTGAGTGACTCGGGTGCATCGATCGACTTTGTGCCCGCTGACTTCCGGCGCTTTACCCCAGTGCTGCATCACCTCGCGCCACGGGTGATGGCCACGGCCGCGTCGATGCCTGTAGAAGGCTGGGTGAGCTTGAGCCTGCACGCAGGCGCAAGCATCGACGAACTGCATGCCGCTGGCGCCGACCCGAACCGTGTGCTGCTTGTTGAAGTGAGCCCACACTTTCCGCGCACCTTCGGCATTGAGCCCGAGCACCCGCACCGTCTGCATATCGACGAGATCGATGTGCTGGTCGAAACCGATCGCGTGCCGTTCACTCTCAACGAAGCTCCGCCCACCGCTGCCGAGATCGCAATCGCCGAGTTCGCAGCCCACTATGTGCACGACGGGTGCACGCTGCAAACCGGCATCGGCGGCATCCCGAACCAGGTTGCCAAGATGTTGGCCGAGGGTCCGTATGGCGACTTCGGCGTGCACTCCGAGATGTTCACCACCGGCCTCATGGCGCTGCATAAAGCAGGCAAGGTGACCAATCGAAAGGGCGGAGCGTTCGATGGCTTCTCAATCACCACCTTCGCCGCTGGTCAGCCAGAGTTGTACGAATGGCTCAACGGCAACCGCATGGTTCGGTTCCTGCCGGTGAAAATTGTGAACTCGCCCGAACTGATCGCGCGAAATCGATACATGCTCACACTGAACGGTGCGCTGGCGATTGATCTCGCAGGTCAGGTCGTCGCCGACACCATTGGCGGCAAGCAGTTCTCAGGCATCGGTGGCCACGAAGACTTCGTCAGCGGGCCCAGTTTGTCGGCCGATGGTCGCAGCCTCATCTGCATGCAATCGACCAGCACCATCAACGGCGCACTCGTAAACCGGGTGGTGGCGCAGTTACCTGCTGGCTCGGTGGTCAGCACACCGCGTCATCAGGTCGATGTCGTTATCACCGAATATGGCGTGGCCGAACTGCAGGGCCGCACCATCCGTGAGCGGGCCAATGCGCTCGCCCAGATCGCGCACCCACAGTTTCGCGATGAGCTGAAAGCGTCGGCCAAAACCTGGCCGCAGGACTGAGCGCGGCCGGATCAGTACTGGGTTTGGCAGTGTGGCAGCAGGCTCGTTGGAAAGAACAAGTCGGCGCGACGAAGAACATCATCGTTACGCGCAGTCATTCGTCGACCAGCAACAAGCGCACTTGGCAGCACCCCGCCGTAGAGCAACGCGCTGAACCATGCGTGCGACGTGACAAGGTCGGCGCGGGTACGTACCGGGCGGCACGATGCTTCATCGGGGCTGCCATCGATTGCCCAACGCTTGCCGTCGACCTCAACGACCAATCGGTCGGTGGTGCGGTACGTGCGAGCGCCAAAGCAAATGCTGGCATCGCGCACGTTGAGCCAGATGTTGTCTCTGGTGCTGACGGTGCGAACGTCTCGTTGGTTGGTGAGCAGATATCCAATCGGATCGTCGATGGCCACCATGCGTGATCTCACTTCGCCCACGAGGTCTACGTTGAGCACTGTGTGCCACAACGCAGCGTGGGCTTCGGGCGTGACCGCAACCATCTGAATGAGGTGCAACACGTGCGCTGGTTGACCGTCGTTCCACTGCGAATCGATGCGATAGGCCGCATATCCGTCGGTGTGACGAAGATATCGCGCGCCGGTGAGCGATCCTTCGGGCCGGTCTCCCATCGCGAACCGCAGGTCCTGCTCAATCAGCGATCGACTGACTTCGCCAGCGCGGCACCGGCGAAAACGCTCCCAAATCTCGCTGGTGTTGTCGACCACATCGTCGCCCGACATGTACCGAACGTGGCCGGCCTCGGGCACGTATTCAGCCCTGAACTTGGCGCGTTTGGTGTCGATGCTGATGGTGCGTGAGTTTGAGGCAACGCCGTAGCCCCGGGATTCGTAGATGCCACCCTCAGAGCCGTAGAGCGAGGCGAGTGGTTCGCCGCGCTCGTCGATGTCGTCGTGAACTGCGTTCAGCACTTGGCGCATGATCCCTTGGCGAC
>CAMASN010000038.1 GCA_945861025.1 Ferrithrix thermotolerans DSM 19514 | reverse complement strand
CGACGTGAATGACACCGTCGATCTCGGGTGCCTCATGATGACTGCGGCCCACACCGGGCTCATCAACAAGCACGCTCAACGTCTCGCCAATCAGCGAGTCGCGACGCGCAGCGGTGATGTTGTCTTGCATCTCGCGCAACTCGGCGAGTCGCTCGTTCATCAAGCCACGCTCGACCGCGCCGTCGAGGTCCATTGCGTAGGTGCCTTCCTCGGGGCTGTAGGCAAAGAACCCACACCAATCGAGTTGTGCAGCTTCGACGAAGTCGAGCAGTTGATCGTGATCGGCTTCGGTCTCGCCGGGATAACCAACGATGAAGTTGCTACGAAACGCGGCCATTGGCTCGCGGTCGCGGATGTCGTTGATGCGGCGCAAGAAACGCTCGCCATCGCCCCAGCGACGCATGCGGCGCAGCAACGGCTTGCTCACGTGCTGCAACGACAAGTCGAAATATGGCACACCTGTTTCGCAGATGGCATCGATGAGATCGTCGCTGAGATCGCTTGGGTACAGATACAGCAAGCGCACCCAATCGGTGACAGCAGTAACGGCCTTCACCAGCGGAACAATGGAGCCTGCTCCAAGCTCGTCGGGACGGTCTTTGCCGTAGCTGGCGAGGTCTTGGGCGATGAGCACAATCTCGCGCGCTTCGAGTTGCTCGACCTCGCCCAAAATTGAGCTGACGTCGCGGCTGCGCTGCGGCCCACGGAACGAAGGAATTGCGCAGAAGCCACACGAGCGGTCGCAACCCTCGGCGATCTTCACGTAGGCCCACGGCGAGGTCGACTTGGGCCGTGGCAGGTTGAGCAGATCGAGCGTTGGCACCGGGGCCGAACCTACGGGAATAAGTTTGCGCTTGGGTGATGCAAACACGTTGACCGACACACCAAAGCCGGCGACCTGATCGACCTCGGGCAGAGCCTCGGCAAGCTCGGCGCCGTAACGCTCGGCCATGCAACCCGTGACCACCAAACGCGCACCCGAACGACGCTGATCTTCAAGCGCCAGAATCGTGTCGATGGACTCTTTGCGCGCTTCGTCGATGAAGGCACACGTGTTGACCACCACGAGATCGGCCTTGCCCGGATCATCGGTGGCAATCATGCCGTCGGCCAACAAGGTGCCGATCAACTTGTCGGAATCGACTTGGTTTTTGGGACAGCCAAGTGTCTCGATGTAGAAACGCTTCGCCACGGCCACTGAGCCTACCGAGTGAGGGGTGTCGGCCGGTTGATTCGGTGGGCTCGCATCGGCTTTAGAGGAAGTTGAGGCGAAGGCCGCGGTGTGGCCAGGTGACCTTCACCAGTTTTCCGGTGCCTGACAACGTGATGTAGGCAGTGCGGTATTCGCCGCTGCCGTCGTGGTCACCGAAGCAGATGTTGGTGGTGAGCATGTCGCCGGTGGCCAGATGGTCGATAGCGCTGCCGTCGGCGGCGATAACCGTGACGCCGCCGTTGGCAAGGGTGGCTACGCACACATTGCCGGCGCCGTCGATGGCCAATGAGTCGAGCAACTGATAGCCAGGCAGACCAGCGAGACAACCCGATGGGTCGCCAGGCATTGGATGCTCAACAACACCAGGCGACGAGATGCGGCGCTGCTGCACGCGACCATGATGGGTCTCGGCCCAGTACAGCATGGTGCCGTCGGGTGAGAGGCCAATGCCATTGGGGCTATCGACTGGGAACTCGACTTCGACGATGGATGAACCATCGGGCAACGCGTAGTAAATGCTGGTGAGATCGGCGGTGCGAGCGCCGAGATCGTGGATGCCGTGGTCGGTGAAATAAAAGCCGCCATGGGTGTCGAACACGAGGTCGTTTGGTGCACGCAGCGGACGACCCTCGCACTCGGTGTAGAGATCGGTGACGGCTCCGGTGGCGATGTCTACGCGCTGGATGCGACCGCCGATGTACCGGCTTGGATCGAACGGACCGGGGAACAACAGTTCGCCGAAATCGATCGGCGAAAAGCATCCGCCGTTGTTGCACAGGTACAGCGCTCCGTCGGGCCCGATGGCGGCACCGTTGGGTCCGCCTTCGATCTCGGCAATGGTTTCTTTGCGACCATCGGGGTGCACGCGGGTGATTCTCGGGCCGAACATTTCGACGAGGATGACGCTGCCGTCAGGCATCGCAATCGGACCTTCAGGAAATCGCAAGCCCGAGGTGATCTCAGTCATTTCCAAAGCAGCCATGTCGGCACTCCCCTGTGTTGATGTGAGACCATCATTGCCGCTCGCAGGCGCGCCGGCGCAAGCGCACGAGTGATGGCCGGAACTCAGAGGTTGATGCGCACTTCGTTCACTGCCACAGGTTCACCGGTCTCAGCCGAACGATCGAACACCCGCACCTGCAGCGGACCCTTGGTGCCGGGCGGCAGGTCGGCGAGCCGAGCATCGAACGTGCCCCATTCGCCAGTGCCAGAACTGGCCATCACGTAGCCGTCGAGCAGCTTCACGCCATCGGCTGCAAGCACTTCGTAGTACACGGTGGCTTCAAAGGTGTTCGAGCGACCAGCAATTCGAATCGGCTGCGACACGGTCTCGCCGTGATACGGATGCTCAAGCAGCACCAGTGGAGCCATGTCGGTAAACGCGGATCGGGTGACACCATCGACACCGACGCCTTCGCCGGTGAGCTGGGAGATCGGCTCGCCATCAAGACTGAACCGCACCGTGTCGATGCCGTCGAACTGAGTGAGCGTGAACACCATCTGCGCGAGCCGACCCAACACCGACATGCTGCCCCCACCCGAGGCGAACACACCCGTGAGGTCAACCCTCACCTCGCGGCCGGTAATCATGACGCTCAGCATCTCGGTGCCTGCAGGGATCAGGGTGACCATGCCTGCAGTCGTCTCTTCACTTGTGGGCCCGACGAGCAAGGCCTGAACCGCAGCGGCAGGGTCTGGTGTCTCAACAATGCGTCCGACCACCCGCAACTTCTCGTTCATCAAGAAGTAGGCCAACACCGACTCGCCCGCAGCGGCGGTGGTGGTGGTGGTCGCGGTGCTGGCGCTCGACGATGTCGACGACGACCCGCATGCGGCGCCAAGCAAACACAGTGTGATTCCGAGCGCCCAACGCTGCTGCATCCGCATTACACGACCTCCGACGTTGATCTCATTGTGAGGCTCCGGCAACCAATGGGGCTAGGGACTTCGGTCAACTCTTTGTGCGGCAATAGACCCTGTGCTGTGGCGTTATCTGGCCGGCCAGCCGCCTATGAGCGATTGCGCTCGTTTTCTTGGAGCAGTTCGAACTCTTCGACGGTCATCAGCACCGAGCGCGCCTTCGAGCCCTCGGTTGGGCCAACCACGCCACCCTGTTCGAGCAGATCCATGATTCGACCAGCGCGTGCAAAACCCACTTTGAGCTTGCGCTGCAACATTGAAGTAGAACCGAGTTGGCTGCGCACGACAAGCTCCATTGCCTGACGGGTCAATGCGTCGTCGTCGTCGGCGTCGCCGCTGGTGACGTTTGAACCACCCGAACTCGTATTGAACAAGCCGGTGCCAGCGCCATCGCCTTCGTCGCCTTCGATACCCGCAACTGTGGAAACATCGGCGCTCTGCTTGCGCCAATGGCCAGCGATCTTACGAACCTCTTCTTCGCTGACGAACGAACCCTGAATTCGTTGCGCCACGTTTGAACTGCCAGGTAGCAGCAACATATCGCCTTTGCCCACCAGCTTTTCAGCGCCCGGCTGATCGAGGATGACTCGACTGTCGGTGAGGCTGCTCACGGCGTAGGCCACGCGGGCCGGCACGTTGGCTTTGATGACACCGGTGATCACGTTGACGCTGGGCCGCTGGGTAGCGACGATGAGGTGGATACCAATGGCACGTGCCTTTTGGGCGATGCGGGTGATGCTGTCTTCAACATCACGCGCGGCCACCATCATCAAGTCGTTCAGTTCGTCGACCACGATGACGATGTAGGGAAGGCGTTCGAATTCGCGATCGGTGCCGGCCTCGGCCTGCAGCTCGCCACGATCGAACGCTGCGTTGTAACCGCTGATGTCACGGAAGCCGACCTCGGACAAAATGTCGTAGCGACGATCCATTTCTTTACATGCCCACCCCAGCGCGTTGGCCGCCTTCTTGGGGTTGGTCACCGGCTGAGTGAGCAGATGCGGCAGCCGGTTGTATTGACCCATCTCGACCTGCTTGGGGTCGATCAGGATGAGCCGCACTTGATCTGGCGTGCTGCGCATGAGCATCGAGGTGATGATGCAGTTGATGCCGCTGCTCTTGCCAGCACCTGTGGCGCCAGCGATGAGCAGGTGAGGCGTGGTGGCGAGGTTGAGGAACACCGAGCGACCAGCGATGTCTTTGCCAATCGCCACATCGAGCGGATGTGTGGCCAACTTGGCCTCAGCCGAGGTCATGATGTCGCCCAACGACACGAGCTGGCGGGTGTGGTTTGGCACCTCGACGCCAATGGCCGAGCGGCCAGGAATAGGCGCCAAAATACGCACGTCGATTGCGGCCATCGCATAGGCGATATCGCGGTTGAGACTGGTGACCCGAGCGACCTTGACGCCAGGCCCAAGCTCGAGTTCGTAGCGGGTGACCGTGGGGCCAACTGTCATGCCAACGAGTTTGGTTTCGACCCCGTGCGAGTTCAGGGATTCGACCAGCGTGCGACCGCGTGACTCGACCTCGGCCTTGTTCACGGTTTGCACGCCGCTGCGCACGAGCATTGAGGCGGGCGGCAAGACCCAGTTGCCTTTCTTGGCACCCGGACCAAGATCGAGCTCGCCCTGCTCGGCAAGACCGCCCACGTTGAGCGCTGCAGGCGCTGGCGCAGCGGGTGCTGCTTTACGCGACTTCTTGGTTGGTGCCGACGGGTCACCATCTTCGGAGTCGGCGTCGTAGATCTGCGGACGCATGCCCGGATCGATTGACCCACCATCGCCACGATCGCTCGACAACGTAGACATGCCGCCAAAGGCGCGCCGTGACGCCCGCGAGGCAGGACCCGACACGGTCTCGACCGAAGTCTTGAGCCGCTCGAACAATGTGTTCACCGACAGCCCAGTAACGAGCAAGATCGCAGCGAAACTCAACGCAAGCAGCAACACCACACCAGCGACATCGCCCAGCAGCGACCGAACAGGAACGCCAAACAGCGCACCAATCCAGCCGCCTGCACCATCGAGTGGGCCAAGATCGGACCAGCTAGTGGCGGGAGCAACAAAGATGTGCAACAGCGCCAGCGCCGATGCGCCCAAGGCGCCCCAGCCAACGACCAATCGAACGCGACGATCGCTGCGACCCTGACGAATGAGCGCCCATCCGGTGGCCACCAACACCACGGGAAGCGCATAACGACCAAGCCCAAACAGCGAGCCGAGCGCACGGGAAAGCCCGCGGCCAATAACACCTGCGGTTTTGAGATAGACCGCAAGACCAAGCAGCACGCCCACGGCGATCATCGCGACGGCAATGAATTCGTGCTCGCGTCCTTCGACGGCCTCGCGTAGTCCGGCCCGAGTACCACCGCTGCGCGACGTTGACGTTGATTGTGTCGACTTCGCCGATTTCGTCGACTTCGACGCCGGCTTAGACGACGAGTTCGACTTGGACGACGAAGCCGATTTAGCGGCAGATCGAGTAGGTGATGAGCTTCGGGCGTTTGCGCCCCGCGTTGCCATAGATCATCAACGTACCAAGGGGGTGCACCACGGTTGGAGCATCTCCACTTCTAAGGTTGGCCAATGATTGACCCATCAGGCTTCACCGGCACCTGAAAATCGCCGCCTTTGGCCGACTGCATCGTGATCAGGTAGGCCGCGCCACCGTTGGCAACGCCAACGATCGAGAACACTCGATAGGTGGATTCGGGTAACTCGACCAGCACCGGGTCGAGCACACGCGCTTCGTCGAATGCGATATCGGCGGCGCTCAACGTGGGCGCACCGGCCTTCACTTGCTCGGGCGCAGCGGGCTCACTGAGCACTCCGGCAGCGAACACATATGCCGTAGCCTGCGTGTTGTCGCTATTGGCCACGAAAAGGTTGACCAATGTAGGCGTGGCGTTGACCTCGAAATAATTCTGTGGCCCACCCAAGTTGGCCTCAAGCGCAGCGAGCGCTGGTCGAATCAACTCGAGCCGCAACGGCAGATCTGCTGTTGAGTCAACCGAAGAGCCAACCGACGAACCAGTCGCAGTAGGGCCACTGCTTGAGCATCCGGCGATCATCGAAACCATCACAACCGCCGCCGCCACCGATGCCGCAGCAACGACCCCTCGGAAGAACTTCATGTAGATCACCGGCGAACTCGGAGGCTTTAGGCCTCCATCACCACGGGCACGATCATCGGGCGGCGCTTGGTGCGTTCGTTCACGAACTTGCCCGCGGCCTTGCGCACATCGCGCTCGAGGGCATCGACATTGCGTTCGCCCTTGGCCAACGCCGATTCAACGGCATCGGCGATTCGCTCGCATGCTTCGTCGAGTAGGTCTTCGGCCTCGGGCGCATAGACCCAACCGCGCGTGATGATCTCGGGCCCAACAAGCACCTTGCCCGACGTGATGTCGACAGTGACCACAACCACCACCACGCCCTCTTCGGCTAACACCTTGCGGTCGCGCAGCACGCCTTGGCCAACGTCGCCAACGATGCCATCGACATAGAGATAGCCCGCAGGAATTCGACCTGCAGGGGCGAGGCCCTCACTGCTGAGTTCAAGCACATCGCCGTCTTCGCACAACAACACGTTTTGGCGATCGACGCCCATGATGACGCCGAGTTTCGAGTTGGCAACCAAGTGGCGGTACTCGCCGTGAATGGGAACATAAAACTCGGGCCGCACGATGGACAAATAAGTCTTAAGTTCCTCGGCTTGAGCATGACCCGTTGCGTGCACATCGGCGATGCCGCTGTGAATGACGTCGACTCCCAAACGCAACAAACCTTCGATGACGCGATTGACGTTGCTCTCGTTGCCAGGGATGGCGTGGCTCGACAGAATCACCGTGTCTTGATCGGTGATTTTCACCCAGCGATTCTCGCCACGGGCCAGCAAGCTGAGCGCTGACATCGGCTCCCCTTGCGAACCGGTGCTCAAGATGCACAACTTCTCGGGTGGGTACTTGTCGGCGTCTTCGATATCGATGAGCGACGCATCGGGAATGTGCAAGATGCCAAGGTCGCGGCCCATGCGCACGTTCTTTTTGATGCTGAGCCCCAGCGTGGCCACAATACGGCCATTGGCGATGGCGGCATCGGCGATCTGCTGAATGCGATGCAGATGGCTCGCAAAACTGGCGGTGATGATGCGACGGCCAGCCTGCTCGGCGAACAAGCGGCGCAGCACAGCGCCAACCGCGGTCTCGCTAGGTGCGTGGCCATGCTCTTCTGAGTTGGTGCTGTCGGCGAGCAGTAGGCGCACACCTTCGGTAGAAGCAATAGCGCCGAGGCGGGCCAGATCGGTGCGTCGACCATCGACAGGAGTGAGGTCGAGTTTGAAGTCGCCCGAGTGCACGATGACACCTTGCGGTGTGTGCAAGACGATTGCGTGCGCATGCGGCACGCTGTGCGTGACCGGAATGAACTCAACATCGAACACGCCAATCATGCGGCGCTCGCCATCTTTGACCACGATGAGTTCGGTCTTGCCAAGCAGGCCCGCTTCTTCGATGCGGTTGCGAGCGAGACCGAGCGTGACGGCCGAGCCGTAGATGGGGAAGCTCAGTTCACGCAGCAGGTACTGCAGCGCGCCGACGTGATCTTCGTGGCCATGAGTAGCAACACAGCCAACAACCCGACCGGCGTTCTCGCGCAGCCACGTGAAATCGGGAAGCACGAGGTCGATGCCATGCATGTCGGCATCGGGAAACATCAGCCCGCAGTCGATCATCAACAGTTGGTCGTTTTGCTCGATGACCATGCAGTTGCGGCCGATCTCACCGAGACCGCCGAGGAAATAGATCTTGACTGGCGAAGCCGAATCAGGTTTGCTCACGAATTAACGACCTGGCTGTAGAGGGAATTCATTTCTCCATCGTTGCAGGTTGTCCCACACTTGGGACACTCTCTGCTCGACGAAGTCGGGAGCATCACCCATTGGTAGGCGCGCTTGGCCAACGGGGATGCCGAGATGACGCATCATTGCTTTTGATGGGATGGGGTTCGGCGCATCGTCGCCTGTCTCGAACGCGAAACTCTCGAGCATTCGACTGTTCACGGTGCGAGCGCCAACAGTGTCACCCTTGTCCCAGAGATCGAACATCTGCTGATGGTCTTTGCCGGTCCAGTGGGTGGCCACGCCAACGGTGCCCACGATGCCGCTGGCCAGCAGCGGAAGGGTGAGGCCGTCGTCGCCGCTATAGACCTCGACGCCATCGGGTGCCTGGCTAATGAGTGACGCTGTCTCGCCGGGGTTACCTGCGGCGTCTTTGAGCGCCACGATGGTGGGCACTTCGCAGAACAACTTGAGCAACGCTGTGGTGGTGATCTTGCGACCCGTGCGGGCGGGAATGTCGTAGACCATCACGGGTAGAGCGCTGGCGGCCGCCATGGCCCGCATGTGTCCGTCGATGCCCGCCATTGATGGACGGTTGTAATAGGGACACACGGCCAAGATGCCCGCCGCGCCAAGCGCTGCGGCCTCTTTGGTGAGATGCACCGAGTGCGCCGTGTCGTTCGTGCCGCTGCCGGCGATGACCGGGATGGTGACCGCTTCGATGACTGCGGCGAACAGCGATAAGCGTTCGTCGTCACTCAGCACTGGCGCTTCGCCGGTGGTGCCAGCAATGACCAAGCCATCGTTGCCGTGGTCTTGCAAGTAGCGCGCCAACTGCTGCGCCACATCGAGGTTGAGCGACCCATCGTCGTTGAATGGCGTCACCATTGCGGTCAGCACTCGTCCGAACCGTGCCATCAAAAAGACCCTTCTTGTGCTCGATCAAAACCCTGCGTCAGGATCAGATCTTCGTGGAGTTCCATCCACACATCGTGGTAGCTGCCACACATCAGCCCGGCAAACATATTCGTTTCAGCGTTGATCACTCGCTGGCACGTTTCTGCCAGGCGATGCGCGTAATGAGCGAACCGCTCGAACTCGTGACCGATGGCGATGGCAATCGGGTGCACTTCGGTATTGAGCGCAACGAGACCAGCAACGATTGCGGCATCGTAGGCCTGATCAGAGTGATCGTTCACGACACCGTCGCGAAGTTGCCATGCACCGCACAATTGCTTGAAGCGTTCGTGTAGCGCAAGGAAGGGCCCATAAATGTGCGCCAGCGATGTTGGTGCGAGGTGCGCCGTGTCTTGGGCAAGCAGCGCTGCGTGCGCTTCGCCGCCGGCGGGCGTGAGCTGCCACAGCGAGCGAACCTCACGAAACTGTGCGTGGCCTGACTCTTGCAACTGCAGCAGGTGCTGTTGAGTGGTCTCGACATCGTGACCCGCAACCACGGCGACCACGTCGGTCTTCGCAAAGCCCTTGATGCGCAACGCGTGGTGCGTGCGAAAGAGCGGGAGAGAACGATGTGCCATAGCGCCCGCCATCGTAGTGAGCGCGTAGGCCATCAACTGCGGCGGAACGTCGTTGCTCACCAGAACATGCCCCGAAAAACAAAATGGCCCGGGACTCAAAGCCCCGGGCCATGTACAACAACTGATCGATTACTCGCCAGCGACTGGCATTGCTTCGTCGAGGCCGAACGATGCGTACTCTTCGCCGGTGTCGGCCCAATCCTCGAACTGGATGACGCCCATCTCTTCGAAACGGTGGCGCAGCCACTTGTCGTTGCGATCGAGCAGACCCAGCTTCTTGCAGTTCGGCACGATCTTGCTGAACAACATCGACTGGAACATCACACGGGTTGGATCGGCCAGCGCGATTGGAACAATGTCGCGCACGTTCACGCCCATGCGCTCCCACACTTCTTGCTGCATGAAACGGTCGCGCATGCGCACGGCGGCCTCGAATGCGAACTCTTGGCGGTCCTTCATCTCGAGGTCGGTCATGCCGTCGTAGACCTCTTTCAGGCTGAGCACACCGAAGGCAACGTGGCGGGCTTCGTCGCTCATGACGTAGCGCAGCAACTGCTTGAGCAGTGGCTCTTGGGTGGTCTGGTGCAGGAAACCAAAGGCTGCGAGAGCGAGGCCCTCAACCATGATCTGCATGCCCAAGTAGGTCATGTCCCAGCGGCTGTCGTTGATGATGTCGTCGAGCAGCATGCGCAAGTGAGCGTTCACCTGGTAGCCGCCGCCGAGCTTCTCGTCGAGGTAACGAGCGAACACTTCAACGTGGCGCGCTTCGTCCATCACCTGAGTGCTGGCGTACAACTTGGCGTCGTACCACGGGACGGTTTCGACGATCTTGGCGGTGCAGATCAATGCACCCTGCTCTCCATGAAGGAACTGACTGAGCTGCCAGTTGCGGCCCTCGATACCAAACTCGAGCCACTCTTTGTCGCCCCACTTGGCCACTGGAGTGCCATCGAAGATGCTCTGGTCGATGCCGACACCGAGCATCTCTTGGTCTTGCTTCACGGTCTTTTCGACATCGACATCGAGGTGCCATGGAAGATCGGTGGTGCCGTTCCACTGGCCAGTCTTGGCCTTCTCGTAGAGCTTGCGCAGCGCTGGGCGCGAGAGCGAATAATCCCACGTGAAGATCGAGTCGGCATTGTTCTTGACAATGTGCATGATCTCGTCGGCATCGGTGGTTGGGATCGCAAGGATTGCGTCGATGTCGTTGATCTCGGCGCGGCCAAGAATCGACTCGTTGTCGTTGTGCACGATGGTCATTGTGGAACTCCTGATGTATCTGCAACTACTAGTTGAAGGGTTTGGTCTAACGGAACTATTTGGAATGCTGGGAGAACATGGGCACGAACAAAGCGTCGAGCCGACTGGGCGTCGCCAAGATCAACAAGATCTGACGGCGCCAAGAAATATGAGATCACGAGACGGGCAAGCAGTTCGACAAGGCGAGCAGCGCTCTTGCGACCGAGGTAGGGCTCGACCAATGGGGCGAACGACATCGAGGCCATACGGATAATGCGCGGCAGGCCCTGCACGGTGAGTTGCGACAACGCATCGCCCGGCTCAGAGGCCAACATGATGGCCAAGTGGTAGTCGCTACGAAGCTCCCGAGTGGCCACCACGATGGCGAGCACGATGAGGTCCTCGAGATCGGTAGCGCCGCCGACAGCCTTTTCGAGTTCAGCGAAGAACTCCTCGAGGTCGCGCACGCGCAGCGCTTCGAACACGACATCTTTGCCGCCGGGAAACATGCGATACAGCGTGGCTCGCGAAACCCCCGCTTCTGCAGCGATGTCATCAATGCTCACTTTGGCGATGCCCCAACGCTCGAAGCACGCCTTGGTGGCATCAAGAATGCGGGTTTCAGCCGGAGTCACAAGATGAGACAGTAAGAGAAATCTGTCTCATTGTCAAGGGGTAGCCGTCAGGCGCTCCGCGACGATTAGAGACGGCCAGCGTCGACGATGCGCTTGAGGAATTCGCGGGTGCGGTCTTCGGATGGGTCGCCAAAGATCTTCTCCGGCGGTCCCTCTTCGAGGATCACGCCCTGGTGCAAGAAACAAACCTTTGACGAAACCTCTTTGGCGAAGCCCATCTCGTGAGTTGCCAACATCATCGTCATGCCCTCGCTGGCCAGATCGCGCACGATATTGAGCACCTCGGCTACCAGTTCGGGGTCGAGTGCTGAGGTGATCTCGTCGAGCAACATCAGCTTGGGGTCCATCGCCAGCGCGCGCACAATAGCCACACGCTGTTGCTGGCCGCCCGACAACCGATCCGGATAGTCGGTTGCTTTCTCGGTGAGCCCGACGCGCCTGAGCAGTGCCATTGCTTTGGCCTCGGCTTCGTCGTGGTTCATGCCCAACACTTTTCGCGGTGCCAGCGTGATGTTGTCGATAACCCGCATGTGTGGAAAAAGGTTAAAGCTTTGAAAGACGATGCCAACTTCTTGGCGAAGCGCATCGACGTCGATGCCGCGACCACTCACGCGGTCGCCGTCGAGGCGGATCTCGCCGCCATCGATGACCTCAAGCGCATTGATGCAACGCAACAGGGTGCTCTTGCCGCTTCCCGAAGCACCGATGAGGCAGACCACTTGGTGACGCTCGACCTGTAGCTCGATGCCACGCAACACCTCAATGTGGCCGAATCGCTTGAATACCTGATTGATCTCGAGAAATGCCATGGTCAGCGACCACCTTGGGTTCGGGACTGGCGGCGGTTCTGCAGCCATTCGAGCCAACGCGTAAACGGAATGGTGACGACCAAGAACAACAGCGCTGCCATCGAGTACGCCGTGAGCGAACCCTTGGCGTTGTTGATGAACCGGGCCCGGCTCACCACATCGAGAACGCCAATGACCGAGATGATTGCAGTGTCTTTCTGTAAGCCAATGAAGTCGTTGAGCAACGGCGGAACGACACGCCTGACTGCCTGCGGCACCACCACGAAGCGCATGGTCTGCGCGTACGACAGACCAAGCGAACGGGCAGCGGCTACCTGACTCCAGTGGATCGACTCGATGCCGGCTCGATACACCTCGGACACATATGCCCCGTAGGTGAGCGACAGAGCGAAGATCACATATTGCATATCAGACAAATGACCCACGAGCGGAAGATTTGCCTGCGGCAGGCCCAAGCCCACGATGTAAACCACCAGAATTGCCGGGAATGCTCGAAACGCATCGACGTACACGGTGGCAAGAAATCTCAATGGGCGACACGCTGGGCCCGGCAACAACCGAACCACGGCGACAAACAACGCCCACACCAACACGACGACCTCGGCGATGAGGAACACTTGGATGTTGATCCAGAAGCCCTTGATCATCGAGTGCCACGAGCTGCCATCGGTAAGGATGGACCACGCGAAGTACACCACGCGCACGCTGCCTTGGTTTGCAAACAACAGCCCAACGAGGGCCGCGACAAGATAGACCGTCAGGCCCACACCAACGGAATACCAAGCCCAGTTGCGAGCCTTTTCGCCATGCTCGCGAGCGAGCTCTATGTCGCCTTTTTCTGCGAGCCGTTGGGCTCGAATGGAATGCACCAACGCAGGGATTCCGGCGGGCGGGAAGAACAAACTCGCCACCGCGCCAGCCCGGTAGGTGAGCACACGGCCCACCCGCTTTTCAGCGGGTGGGCCGGTGAACGCTGACGTCTGGTTCAACGAGATTTCTTACGACGTGACTGTTGGAACCGGCACATCGATGAATGGCACGGTGCTTGGGTCGCCGCCGAGGTACTTGGCGATGAGACCATTGACGGTGCCGTCATCGATGAGACCCTGCAGGATCGGATCGAAGATTGCCTTCTTGCCGTTGCCCAGGCCATAGATGGCGCCGTACTCTTCGCCGGTCTTGAACTGACCAACGACCTCGAGCTTGCCGTCTGATTGCGAGGCCTGACCAAGGTTGATTGGCGTGTCAATGACGATGCCATCGACCTGGCCAGCGTTGAGCGCTGCGTATGCCGACGACAGGTCAGGGAAGACCTTGGTGTTGTCGAGTTTCCATCCAGCCACCTCGCCCGAAGTGAAGTAGTACTCGGCGGTGGTTGAGGCCTGCACACCAATGGTGAGCTTCTTCACGTCGTCGAATGTTGCGGCAGCGGTGCCGGCCTTGACGAGCAAGCCCTGATCGCTCTTGAAGTAGCCAACGGAGAAGTCGACAACCTTGGCGCGGTCTTCGGTGATGGTCACCTGCGACAACAGAATGTCGTAGCTATCGCCCGCGACCTGGCCGGCAACAATGGCATCGAAGCCTTCGTTGCGGAACTTCATCGTGAGGCCGCACTTGTCTGCGATGAGCGTGGCGAGGTCGAACTCGATGCCGCTGACGATTTTGTCAGGGTCGACTTCGGCGTCGGTTGTGCCCCAGAAGTTCGGACCAGGAAGGCTGGTGACCACGGTCAACTCGCCGGCCTTGACAGGCTTGCAGTCGATATCGCTGGCACCGCTGGTGTCACCTGTGGCGGTTGAAGTGTCGGTTGCGTCGGTTACTGGCGTGACTTTGGCATCGCTGCCACAGGCACTTATTGAGAGTGCACCGGCAACGGCCAGTGCTGCGTATGTACGCATTTTCATGGTTTGTCTCCCCCTTGGAGTTGGAGCCGCAAGCATAGAACAGATGCAATCACTCGGAGTACCAATTGCCAGAAATGACCTACGTGCCACCACTCGTGATTGCGCAGACAACCTTGCGATGTAGGCATGTCCTGATCTCGGCCACAAGTTTGTCTTGCACCCAACCGTTGAAGAAGTCGGCATGGCCGGTGAGCAGTGAGCCGCTCGCCAGCGACAACCCAGCAGGGTCGCCGCTAAAGCCGTAATCCACAGAGAACTGCAATTGAGCCACCGGCACCGGATGCGTTGCCGGACACGCGCCGCCACTGCCATAGGCCATGTGCGAAGAGTGGTCGTCGCTATCTACGTTCACGCCGTCCCAGCAATCGGGGAACGTGACCAGCATCCGCAACGGCCGACGCTCGGGACACGTGGGGGGCAGCGCATCGCGTCGAATTGCAGTGCCGCAGGTGAATGCAACCACACCGGTATTTTGAGGCTGCTCGGCGCCGGCGTCGCCAGCGATGATCTTGAGGCCGGGCGGATACGGCTGCACCGCAGTTGGGTCAACACCTTCGCCCGGCCGGTAATAGGCAACGCTCTTGATCGGCGTGATCATCGTTTCGCCCTGCATCAACGCCGGCACCCAGTACGCGGCCGTGTCGGCGGGCTGATCGCAGTTGGTGGTGCCAGCTAGCAACGACTCGTAGGTGCTCGCAGCGTTGGTTCCGTTGTTGCCGAAGAACACGTGCAGATGCGCGGCACGCGACACATTGGGAAACACGATTGGATCGTCGAACAACGCGTGGCTGAACGGGCACTCAACCAAGAACTGCGGCACACGACCTTGAGGGCCTGCGACCGGATTGTCGGGAGCGGCCGCCATCGGGCGATTCAATTCAGCGATGGAATTGGAATCGGTTGTGCTGGCGTCGTTACCTGCACGGGTGCAGGCAAAGACGCTCAACGACAACAACACAGCAATGGTCAATCGACCACCGCGCACTACGGAAATCACAGTGCTGGTTTTACGGGCACCGTAATCGCCGCGACGTCGACTTTTTCTGGAACATCGGTTGCCGGGCGTGCGGGCGCAGTGGCTGCGTCGGGCATGTTCGTCTGACTTGGTGGCTCAGGCGACGATGTCTTGTAGTCCTGCGATGGTGGGTGCACCTCGGCCAACCAACTGATCACGTTGAGCGAACCTGCGGTCCAGTCGCCACCATTTCCAGCAGCATCACATGGTCCAAGCTTTTCGAGTTCGAGCGGAGCCGATGTCTTGAAAGTGTTGCCACTGAAGCAGTTGCCGAGCGTTGACAAATCGACGTCGACGGTGTCGACAGCAATGTCGGCCACGCGGTTGTTCTCGAGCACGTTGCCGATGACCCGGTTGTTGAATGGGCTCCACAGCACTGCCGCCGGCACAGTTGAGGGATCTGGCGCTGGATCATTCTTGGTGTCGGCACAGGCGCGATCCCACGTGTCTTGGCTTGGCTCGACGTCGTTGGGGTCTTGCTCGAGGAATGGCACGAGCCCGATACCAGTCTTGTCGTGGTCGAACACGAGGTTGCGCTCGATGCTGTTATTCACGCCGCCGGCCACAAGGATTCCGTTACCCATTGCCAGCAACGCCACATCGATTGCGGGCGTGTCAGGTTGGTTGTTTGAGTACACCACGTTGCCAACAACGGTGGTGGCGCGCTCGGGGTAACACAGTTCGTAGCTACCACTGTTTGGCACAACGCCAGCGCGGTTGAAGCGGAAGATTGAGTTGACGATGAACAAGTTGCCACCAGAGTTGGTACCCGAGTAGCCGAGCCCGTTGTACTCGCTGGTGACGTCGTTGATCAACGTGTCGCATGGGTAGCAACCACCGATGTAAAAGCCGGCGTCGGGGCTGCCTGCGCCATAGCTGTGCTCAAGCTGACCCTTATACGACAAGAAGGCGTAAATGCCGTAGTCGCCGTTACGGAACGCCGTGAGGTACGAACCGCGGTAGCCAGTGACACCGGTCCAGAAGAAGCCGTTCTTGGTGTAGTTGCGGGCGGTGAGGTTTTCGATGGCCACGCCGTTGGCGCCAACGACCTTGATGCCGTTGTTCAACTCGAAGCTGCCATCGAGGATCGTGGTGTTGCGATCGATGCCGCGGATGGTGAGGTTCTCGGTCTCAACCGTGACGGCCTCTTTGTACACACCTGGCTGGATCAAAATGAGATCGCCCGGCTTGGCCTTGTCGACCGCGCCCTGAATCGTGGCTACGTCGGCGGGAACGTTGATCGTGGCTCCCGCTGTTGGCGTCGCGCTATCGGCTGGTTGTGTTGGCTGCGTCGAGACATCTGAGCCGCTCGTGGTGCCCGTCGATTTGGTTGAACTCGAGCATCCAGCTGCGAGCGTGAGCAGCGTTGCCGCCGCAAGAAATCGAACCATCTTCGTCATGAACTCTCCCCTTGAATATTGACTAAGCGGACACCGTAATGGTTCCAACCATGCCAACCTTGGTTGTTCCGTGGATCGAGCAGTAGTAGGGGTACACGCCCGGCTTGCTGAACACGTAGCTATACGACTCAGTGGGCTTGAGACCATCGATGTCGGTACCCCACTCGGTGCCGGTCGTCGGTAGCACGTTGTGATCGTTCCTGCCCTTATTCACAAATGTGACCGTGTCGCCGACCTTGGCGATTGAGTCCTCGGGACGGAAGTTGTTATCGATGGCGGGTATCCGCACGACCACGCCGGTCTCCACAACATCGGCCGCAGTAGTCACCTCGGCGGGCGACTGAGACAATGTCGGGTCGTCACTCGGATCCGGCCCACAACCAGTGGCGGCAACAACCACAACGGTTGCCGATATGGCGAGACGGATGCGCTTGCTGAGATTGGTCATATAACTGTCTTCTCTGAAGGGGGTGAACGCAGATTAGGACACACAGCATGTCGGGCAACAAGTCCGATAGGGTCGCCTTTCTGTGGAAGAAATCGCGGCACTAGAGAACGAAGTTATTGGGCGTCGTGACCGCAGGCTCGTGCTGCTGGTGTCATCGTTCGCGGCGCTGGTTGCGTGCACCCAGGTGGGCAGCATCATCGCTCCATCGATGGTCAAGCACAGCCCCGAGGCGGTGCTGGCATTGTCATCGCGTATTCGTCACCTGCTGTTCGCGGTACCCGCCGACGTGAATCCCGTTGCGTACGCCGTCATCGGCTTTCTACGAATCTCAGCCGCGGCGTGGCTCTGCTACGCCCTCGGCTATTGGTACGGCGACCGCGGGTTTCGTTGGCTCGAGCGCCAGGCCGGCGGAGAACAACCGGCAACGCTTCGTTGGTTGCAGCGCACGGCCAGTCGAGCCGGCGGACCGCTGGTGTTGTTCATGCCAGGCAGCAACATCGTCTGTGCCCTGGTCGGCCAGCGTCGCATGCCTGTACGACGCTTTGGATTCTTCGTCTCGATTGGCATCGCGTTCAGGCTCGCCTGGGTCTGGGTGGCCGCCCGCGCCTTCGATTCGCAACTCAAGCAAGCGCTCGACTGGATCGAGAAGTACCAGTGGTATCTGGTCTCTGCGTTCTTCATCATCTCGATTGTGCAGTCGGCACGACGCGCATCGGCGCCTCCTCCCCCACCTATGCCCAGCGAGTAATTCGCTGCGGCGTTCGGCGCCGCAGCACCGCGCCTACAGGTCGAGAAATCCGTCGAGACCAAGCGTCACGCCAGGGTGCGAGCTCACTCGCTTGCACGCCAACAGCACGCCCGGCATGTAACTGCTCGCGTCGTAGCTGTCTTGGCGAATCGTGAGGGTCTGACCCTGCGTACCGAGCACCACTTCTTGGTGGGCTTGCGTACCGCGAATACGCAGCGAATGAATGCGGATGTCGGCTGGGCCCTTGCCGCCACGAGCGCCTGGATAGACCTCGTGCCGTGTGGGATCTGGAGCCCAGTCGGACGATGCTGCGGCCATGCGCTTGGCGGTGCTGACCGCTGTGCCCGATGGCGCATCGACCTTGCCGGCGTGATGCATCTCAATGATCTCGGCGCTCTCGAAATACGGAGCTGCCATCTCGGCGAAGCGCATCATCAGCACTGCGCTGATTGCAAAGTTGGGAGCGATCAAACAGTTACTACCCGAGAACGCTGCGCGAAACTCTTCGACCTCGACCTCGGAGAATCCGGTGGTGCCCACAACGGCGTGAATGCCATGAATCGCGAGCCACGGCAAGGTCTTGCGTGCCGCATCGAGGACCGTGAAGTCAACGACCACCTCCGCACCAGCGTCGACAATGCTTTTGAGTTCCGCCCCGACGATGACTCCGCTGATCGCCTCGCCCACAGCATTTGGATCAACAGCGGCAACCAGCGCAAGATCGGCATCGGCAGCCACTGCCGCGCACACGGCCCGCCCCACGCGGCCACCGGCTCCGACGACTCCGACTTTGATGGGCATTGCCTGCGCGCTCATGGTGGTGAACGTAGCAGCGCCCGAGCAGGCAAGAACAATGAGTAACCGTTTCCCATGCCCGTGGGCCGGCGACTCACGAACTCACGAACTCACGAACTCACGAACTCACGGCTAGCGACGAGGAAGGTCAGACGCATCGATTGGCCCGAGGGCCACAACGGTGAGCGGCTGATTGAGGATGCGCTCGATAACCCTGCGGGTGTCGGCTTGCTGCACGGCTTCCCACTTGGCCACTTGCTCTGCCACAGGACGCACCTTGCCAAGCGTGATCAACTGGCCAGCGGTGCGCGACATACGCGACCCAGTGTCTTCGAGACCAAGCTCGAATGCGCCCGTGAGGTAACCCTTGGCGATGTCGAGTTCGTCGTCGGTGATGCCATCTTTGAGCAACAGATCAAGCTGTTCGTAGATGAGGCCCATGACCTCGGCGGCATGCACCGGTTGGGTACCCGCATAGATGGTGAAGGCGCCAGCATCGGCATACGCGGTGGCACCGCTGTACACGCTGTAGGCAAGCCCGCGTCGCTCGCGGATCTCGTCGAACAAGCGGCTCGAGAGACCGCCACCGAACACATGGTTCACTACATCGAGTGCCTCGCGGTCGGTATCATCACGTTGCAGCGCTTGCATGCCCAAGATCAAATGCACCTGCTCGGTGTCGTCTTGAACGATCTCGCCCGAGCTTGCAGCACCAGCGCCGCTGCGCGCCACGGTGCCATCGCCCGAAGGCAACCCACCGAATGCTGCTTCTACTTGGCGAAGTGTTTCGTCGTGATCGAGCGGACCAGCGATTGCAACCACCGACGAACCAGCGCGGTAATGCGAGTTGAAGAAGTTGCGCACATCGTGGGGCGTAACAGACTCGACAGTGTCTGGCGAGCCAGCGGTTTCGCGTCCGAGGGGATGGTCGGGAAACAGGTGACGCATGAAGGCGCGGTGCGCAACATCGTCGGGACTGTCGTCGTCCATTGCGAGTTCTTCAAGAATCACTTGGCGCTCGTTGGTGATGTCGTCGTCGCGCAATGCAGGCGACGTGACAACTTCGCCCAGCAGGCCGATGCCAAGACCCTGATGACGGGCAGGCAGACGGCAGTAATACGCCGTGTACTCCTTGGTGGTGAAGGCATTGATGTCGCCACCAACACGATCGACCGTCTGGCTGATCTCGCGTGCCGAACGAGTAGCGGTGCCCTTGAACAACAGGTGCTCAAGAAAGTGGCTCACACCCGACAGATGCTCGGGCTCGTCGCGGGCACCCACGCCCACCCAAACGCCAGCAGAGACCGAGAGCGCACCCTTGACTTCTTCGGTGGCCACAGTGAGGCCGTTGGACAGTTGCGTGACGCGAAGAGCGCTCGCTGCAGATGAATCGCTGATGCAATGACTCTAGAGGCGGCTCCACTCATCGCCGACCTCGGCGGCGAATGACAATGGCCGTTGGTCGCGCCTTGGGGCGTGACCAACGGCCATTGGGTGAATCAAACTCGGCGAACCGAGAGCAGTTCAGCGTGAATCAGCGGTGACGACGTGGTCCACGATCGCCACGGCCGCCGCCATCGCCGCCACCATCGCGGCGGGGTGGGCGATCGGCCGCAGGGGCCTCGCTGGCTGGACCGAGGTCGCCCAGCTCGCCACGAAGTTCGTCGTCGAACGCATCTTCGAAGCTCACCGTGACGGTGTCGGAGGTTGCTGAGTCGGGGCTACGGCGTGGGCCGCGGTCACCGCGATCTCCACGATCGCCTCGATCTCCACGATCGCTGCGTGGTGCACGCTCGCTGCCGCGCTCGGTGGACTCGCCACCTTCGCCCGAACCTTCGGCTGGTGGATCGCCTGCTGGCGACAGGCTGACCTTGCCCTTGTCGTCGATCTCGTCAACGCGGACTTCGATCTCATCACCCAAGGTGAGCACGTCTTCGACAGCGTTGATGCGCTTGCCGCGACCCAACTTCGAGATGTGCAACAAGCCGTCGCGGCCTGGGAGAATGTTGACGAACGCACCGAACTTGGTGATGTTCACAACGCGGCCCATGTAGACAGCTCCGACATCGGCCTTTGGTGGGTCGATGATGCTCAAAATGCGAGCCTTGGCTTCTTCAACACGGAAGCCGTCGACCGAACCAATGGTCACGATGCCAACCACGCCGTCGTCGTCGACATTGATGTCGGCGCCGGTCTCTTGCTGGATGGTGTTGATGACCTTGCCCTTTGGCCCGATGATCTCGCCGACCTTGTCGAGTGGCACGGTGACCGAGATGATCTTTGGTGCAGTCTCGGCAACTTCGCTGCGTGCTTCGCTGATGCAAGCATTCATGTTGGCGAGAATTGCATCGCGAGCCTCTTTGGCCTGAGCCAACGCCGAGATCAACACGTCGGCAGGGATGCCGTCGATCTTGGTGTCGAGCTGCAGTGCGGTGATTGCGTCAGATGTACCGGCGACCTTGAAGTCCATGTCGCCAAAGGCGTCTTCGGCTCCGAGGATGTCGGTGAGGGTGGTGTACTTGCCTTCGGCGTAGACCAAGCCCATGGCGATACCGGCTACTGGAGCCTTGATCGGCACGCCAGCTTCCATCAACGCCAAGCTGCCCGAACAGACCGAAGCCATGCTGGTTGAGCCGTTCGAGGCCAACACTTCGGCGACGAGGCGCAAGGTGTAGCTGAACTCGTCCTGGCTTGGGAGCACTGGGATGAGGGCGCGAGCGGCCAGCGCACCGTGACCAATTTCGCGGCGCTTTGGCGAACCCACGCGACCGGTTTCACCGTTGGCCCAAGGAGCCATGTTGTAGTGGAACAAGAAGTACTTGTGGGTCTCTGGATCGAGGGTGTCGAGCAACTGGTTCATACGCGGCATGGCCAACGTGGCCACGTTCATGACCTGAGTCTCGCCACGCTGGAACAAGCCCGAACCGTGAGCGGTTGGCAAGACGCCAATCTCTGAGCTCAACGGACGCAGGTCGCGCGGGCCACGACCATCGATGCGCATGCCTTCGTCGACGATGCGCTTGCGCACCAGCTTCTTGGTGAGGCTGCGAACGGCTTCCTTCACTTCTTTTTCACGGCCGGCAAACTTGCCGCCCTCGCCGCACAATGCAGTGATGGCGATGGCAGCTGCTGCGTCGGTTGCCGCGTTGCGGTCCGCCTTGGCGCTGATGGTGACGGCGTGGGCCAGTGCCTCGGTTGCCACACCAGAAACGGCTTCGAGAACCTCAGGGGCGTAATCGAGCTGAGCAGTGAACTGCAACGGCGTGATTGGGCCCTTGGTGGCGATGACGCTGGCGACGAGCTGGCGCTGCAGGCCGATGGACTCTTTAATCCACACTTTGCAGGCCTCAAGGCCACCGGCGAGAACTGCTTCGTCGACCTTTGGTGCACCATCGGCGTAGTAGGCAAAGCTCTTCTCGGTGCCACCGGCTTCGACCATCATGATGGCCACATCGCCGTTGTCGAGCTGGCGACCAGCAACAACGAGCTCGAAGGTAGCTGCGGCACCCTCGGCATAGGTTGGGTGAGGAATCCATTCGCCGTCTTGGCTGAAGGCAATACGAACGGCGCCGATTGGGCCATCGAATGGGATGCCACTGATCATGAACGATGCCGAAGCAGCGTTGATGGCCAACACGTCGTGTGGGTTTTCCTGATCGGCACCAAGGATGGTGAGCACGATCTGGGTCTCGTTACGGAAACCGTCGGGGAAACATGGGCGCAATGGGCGGTCGGTGAGGCGGCACGTGAGAATGGCAGCCTCGGTTGGGCGACCCTCGCGGCGGAAGAACGAACCGGGGATTTTTCCGGCTGCGTATGCACGCTCTTCGACATCTACGGTCAGTGGGAAAAAGTCCATTCCGGGACGGACATCTTTTGCTGCGTTTGCAGTGGCGAGAACGGTGGTACGGCCAATGCTGGCCAACACCGCTCCCTGGCTCTGCTGAGCAAGTTTGCCGGTCTCGAAGGACATGGTCTTGTCGGTACCGGAAACGGCACCCGACACTCGTATGGCGTCAGCCATGGCGAGCTCCTTTCAATCGGGCGCGTTTTTTCTCGCGCCTCGACGGTTGGAGCGGAGGCCGGTTCCCAGTCGGCGATGTCGGTACTGCGGCCGCGGGCCCATACGTGTGAACGAGGCGGCTCGGGAGCACCGGCAGAGGCGACTGACAACCGATCCAGTTGTCCGCTCTGATGGTTAATTTGGCGCAAGAACAACCTGCGCCGGACGGAACCTTACCAGCACAAGGCCTCGATCGGTGTCATAGCGACCCCACCATGCCATCCGAATTCGTCGCGGAATGTTGGTGGGTGTGGCGAGCAGCCGCGCATGGCAGCCGACTACCCCTGCTACCTGCATCCTGCTTGCATGGGCGACTTGGTGGGCCGGGCGCGCTAGGTGGTGGATTCGTTGGTGGATTCGTTGGTGGATTCGGTGGCTGGCGCCGGATGTGATCCCGACAGCGCTGCCGAAATGCGATCGAAGCTGAGCTCGTCGAGGTTGGCGTACACAAGATGCGCGCCGGCGAAGCGAGCAACCTCGTCGACGAGTGCGTTCATGTCGACCTCGGTGAGCAGCAGAACAACCGTGGTTGTGCCTGTCTCGACCGCCTCACGAAACCAGGCAACCCATTCGTCGGGCACGCCGAAATCGACGACCTTCGCGGTGATTGCTCCGGCCCCGGCACCAATGACACCACCAGCAATCCAGCCAACGGGACCGGCCACGAAGAGACCGATCAAGCCCGCCCACATCGCGCCCGATGCAGCAGATCTGCCTGGCGATGGGTCGACCGTCTCAACAACATGCGTGACTCCATTGTCGTCCTTGGTGACGATGACGGCATCGTGGATCCGCATGAGATGTTTCGATGCGAGACGCGACGTTGCGGTCATGAACTCATGCGCTCGAAAGCGATCGCCGAATGAGATACCCACGATTGTCTGGGGGACGTCGTTGAGTTCCGACTTCATACACACACCTCTGATCACTTTGGCACGGACATCACTTGACGCACGGGCGCGCAAAGGCACCTTAGTTGGACGAAGAACAATCGGCTTTCAGATCTGCTCAAAGCCGCCGAAGCGACGCAGACCGCGTTTAGGCGGTGTTGGCGGTGTTAGCGGCGCAGGCCGAGCTTGGCGATGATGTCGCGGTAGCGCTGAACATCGCGGTTCTTCACGTAGTCGAGCATGCTGCGACGACGACCAACGAGCATCAAGAGACCACGACGGCTGTGGTGATCCTTTTTGTGCATCTTGAGGTGATCGGTGAGGTGGTTGATGCGAGCGGTGAGCAATGCGATCTGCACTTCGGGTGACCCGGTGTCGCTGTCGTGAAGCTTGTGCTCGCCAATTACTGTCTGCTTTTCCATGTTCATGCCTTCCATAAGGAGGTCGCCCCGAGCCAGCGGCTTGGTGGCATCACGCGAGCGCACTCGTTGCCGAGAGCCCTGGCGGACGTTGCAAGGCTAGAGCCGCAGTGCGCCGCTGGCAACCTCAGCACCGCTACGGTCGTAGTCCGTGAGTGCCGAAACCGCAGCGATACGTCTGACGGGCGTGAGTAAACGATTTGGTCGGTTGCTCGCGCTTGGCGATATCTCGCTCACTGTACGATCCGGCGAGTTTTTCACGCTGTTGGGTGCATCAGGCAGCGGCAAGACCACGTTGCTGCGCATTATTGCCGGACTCGAAAAGCCCACTGCTGGCGAAGTGGTGGTCGAGGGCGGTTCGCCCGCCGATGCCCGCAGCCGCAAGTTGCTCGGCTGGGTACCGCAGTCTCCAGCGTTGTTGCCGTGGCGCACGGTTGCCGGCAACGTGCAGCTACTCACCCAGGTCAATCGCTCTGCGAATCCGGCCACCACTGTCGACACCAGCGCACTGCTCGCACGTGTCGGCCTCGCCGGATTCGAAGATGCGCTCCCCCACGAACTATCAGGTGGCATGCAACAACGCGTTGCTTTGGTGCGCGCCTTTGCACTCGGCGCACCCATTTTGTTGATGGACGAACCCTTCGCCGCGCTCGACGAAATCACCAGGTTTGAGATGCGTCATCTTTTGCTCGATCTCTGGCAGAGCTCGGGCGCGGCCGTCGTGTTCGTCACACACTCTTTGGCCGAGGCCGCGTACCTCAGCGATCGCGTGGCCGTGCTCACCGCACGTCCAGGTCGCGTCGCCGCCATTCATGACATCCCCTCGCTGCGACCACGTGAACCCGAACTCGAAGACACTCCCGAGTTCTTCGCCAACGTCACCGCGTTGCGCGACTCGTTACGCATTGCAATGGCCCCCGAATCGTCAGTGGCACCATGAAGATCCGCTCGTTACTTGCCCCCATCCTCGGCGTCGCGGCCTTCTTCGGGCTGTGGGAACTGTTAGTTCGCGTGGGCAATGTGCCCAGCTACGCGTTGCGCCCGCCGTCGCAGATCCTGCGCTACCTCTTCACGGAAAGCACCGGCTTTCCTCGCGCCACGTATCAAACCGGGGTCGATGCGCTGAAAGCGTTGTTGATAGCACTCGTCATCGGGCTTGCATTGGGAGCACTCATGGCGGCATCGCGCTGGTTCGAAGAGGCGGCACAACCAGTGCTCATCTTGATTCAGGTCACACCGTGGGTTGCCTACAGCGCCTCGGTCGTGTTGTGGATCGGCGGCGGCACCAAGCCCGTGCTCTTCGTAGCCACACTCGTGTGCGTGCCGGCGTTTGCGTTCGCGAGCATGACCGGACTGCGCTCGGCCGACCCCGCTTCGCTTGAGGTATTGCGCAGTGTCAATGCCTCATCGTGGGAAACCATGTGGCGAGTGCGCCTGCCGGGTGCGCTGCCCAACCTGTTTACCGCTGCTCGATTCGCAGTAGGTCTGTCGCTCGCTGCCGTTTACTACACAGAGGGCGGCGCGTTATCGAACCGTGGACTTGGCGCCACCGGCCGCAAAGCACTGGCAGCCAACGCCGCGCTACCGCTGTGGTCCACCGTGTTTTGCTCGGCCATATTGGGTGCCATTGCGCTTGCCTCGATCAGCATGCTCGAGCGCGTGCTGTTGCGCTGGCACGCTTCGCAACGTCGAGCAACACGTTGATTCATTGAGCCAGTCGCTACGGTCTATGCGATGAGAGGCCTCCCAGAACTCCGCGCTGAGATCGATGCGCTCGATCGGCAACTCGTGCAAGTGCTTGCTGCACGAATCGACATCTGTCGCGAAGTCGCCAAAGTGAAAGAGGGCTCCGACACTCCGGTCATCCAGCCAGCTCGCGTGCGCGATGTGCTCACCAGCCGTCGGCAGTGGGCAATCGATATCGGCGTCGATCCCGATTTCGCCGAGCAGGTCTTCCGTGTGTTGCTTGGCGAGACCCATCGCATCGAGGTTGCAGGCGCTCGCCCCGATGCCGCTCCCGACAAGGCTGCCGCCCCCGAAAGCTCTCGTTCGGCACTCGACACCGTGGCCACTCGCATCGACCACGTGGTCATTGCGGTACACGATCTCGATGCATCCGAAGCAACGTTCACGGACCGCCTCGGTTTCCATCGGGTGGACCCACTTGAAGGTCACTCGGTAGGCATGCGCGTGGTCGCGGCCGGTGGCGTCACCATGGTTCTCGTTGGCCCCGAAGCTGGCGACGCGGTTCAGGCATACCTCGCCAAGCACGGCAGCGGTATTCAGCACCTAGCCATCGATGTGCTCAATGCTGACTACGCCCGCGCCGCACTCGCCGCGGTCGACGCTCCCCTGCTCACCGATGTTGTTGTCGACGCCAACGGCCACGAACAGTTCTTCACCCTGCGTGACCCCAACTTGGGCGTGCAGCTTGGTTTCATCTCACGCACTGGCCACCGCGTCTGCATCGGCGCCGCCAACGTGCTGGCGTTATTCGAGGCGATGGCCGAGCGAGACTGACCGACCCACTAATGGGCCACCGCCACAACCCCGCCTCGACCGTGCAGTAATGCGAGCCATTACTTCAGACCGTTAGGATTATTTCCCATGAAATTCAAACGCATCGCAGCCATCACAATTGCTCTGTCCGTGGCAGCCGTTTCGTGCGGTAGCGACTCGAACGAAGCTCCAACCGACGCCAGCGCGGTCGCTGCCGATGCACCGTTTCCCGCAGCGCGCTGTGAGGCCAACAAGGCCGCTGGCACGATCACCTACCTCTCGAGCTTCGACTTCGCCGCCGCGGCCAGCATCGTCGATGTCATCGTGGCCAAAGACAAGGGCTACTTCGCCGCAATGTGCCTCGATGTCGAGCTCAAGGCCAGCTTCTCAACCGCGAACTACCCGCTCGTCGCCGGCAACGAAGCTCAGTTCAGCAGCGGCGGCTCGTTCAGCGAAGTCGTTTCGTTCGCAGCCGACAACGCCGACGCCGATGTCGTTGCTCTCTCGATCGAAGGTCACACCGGCATCGATGCGCTCATCGTGAAAGACAGTCAGGCCACTCAGCTCAGTGATCTCAAAGGCTCGACCATCGGCGTGAAGGGCAAGATCACGCCCAGTGTGCAGGCAATGCTCGCCAAGGCCGGCCTTGTTGAGGGCACCGATTATCAGACCGTGCCAGTTGACGGCTTCGACCCACTGGTGCACATCGCCCTTCCAAACATCGTTGGCTTCCCCGGCTACAAGAGCAACGAAGTTGGCCAACTCGATCGTGCTGGCGTCAAGTACACGCTGTTCGATCCTGCAGCCGACGGCATTCCTGGCAGCTTCGGCATCATCTACACCAACGGCACATTCATCAAGGACCACCCAACTGCAGTTGAGGACTTCATGCGCGCCACCATGCTCGGCCTCGCCGACGCCATCGCCGACCCTGCAGCGGCCTCGAAGACTGCACTCGGTCTCATCGACAGCAACGGCAACCCCAACTTCTTGTCCCCAGATGGCGAAACCTTCCGCTGGGTCACCGAAGCGAAGTTGATCACCGATTCAACGCCTGCGGGCAGCCCCGTCGGTCTCGCCGACGCTGCCGGTCTGCAGAACGAAGTGGACGCATATGCAGCGATCGGCTTGTTTGGCGGCACCGCCCCCGACATCTCGAAGCGCTTCAATACTTCGGTGCTTACCTCGATCTACGACGGTGCCGGCAAGGTCATCTGGCCCTCGAAATAGTTCAACGCCCTTCGGGCAACCGAGTTCTCCCCTCAACGCGAGAAGGGCGATATGGCCCTTCTCGCGTTGGCATTTGTTGGCGCATGGTGACCGTTGAGGGGATGGATGTATGACCGCAACTTCTGCCGCAAGGTGACCGAAAGTTGCCTCGACGTGCAACGCCGGATCAAAGCCAAGGCGTTGGGTCACTGGCCCAACCCAGCCGCATTGTCGAGTAACTCGGCGTCGCCCTGTCGCGATTTCTGGGACACACCGTCGAATCACACAGCTTCAGATCACACAGCGCGATCTAGAAGTAGATAATCGATTCGGCCTGGGCCTCGGCAGAGTCGAGATCGTCGGTGTAAGCCCCGGTAGAGAGATACTTCCAGCCGCCGTCGCACACGATGAACGCAATGACGCCGCTTTCGATTTCGCCAGCAACCTTGGCTGCACCGGCCATCGCTGCTCCCGCTGAGATGCCGGCAAAGATGCCGCACTCACTCACCAAACGACGGGTCCACTCGATGCTCTCGCGAGGACGCACAACGCGCTTGCGGTCGAGCAGTTCGAAGCCATGCCAGTTCTCGAACACCGGCGGGATGTAGCCGTCTTCGAGATTGCGTAGACCCTCGACACGCTCGCCCAGCGGCGGCTCAATAGCGATGAGCTTGATGTTGGGGTTCTGCTCTTTTAGGAAGCGACCCGTGCCCATCAGCGTGCCACTAGTGCCGAGGCCGGCAACAAAGTGAGTGATCTCGGGAAGGTCGCGCCAGATCTCGGGGCCGGTGCCCTCGTAATGCGCACGAGGGTTGGCGTCGTTGGCGTACTGGTACATGAAGCACCACTGCGGATTCGCAGCTGCCATTTCTTGGGCCCGACGCACTGCGCCGTTGCTGCCCTCTGCGCCAGGCGTGAGGATCAGTTCGGCACCAAACACCTCGAGCATCTGACGACGCTCGATGCTCACGCTCTCGGGCATCAAGATCTTGATCGGATAGCCCTTCATGCCAGCAATGGCCGCCAGCGCAATGCCGGTGTTGCCCGACGACGGCTCGATGATGGTCTGGCCAGGCACCAAGGTGCCGTCTTTTTCGGCCTG
>CAMASN010000037.1 GCA_945861025.1 Ferrithrix thermotolerans DSM 19514 | reverse complement strand
CACTGGTGCGGTCCAGATCGACTCTGCGCACTACGGTCGAAAGCATGACTTCCGCTCCCGCCTCATCCGCCAACGGCCGCCCGGCGCCGCTCAAGACCCGCATCACAGAGATGCTCGGCATCGACTACCCCATCGTGCAAGCACCAATGGGGTGGATCGCTCGGGCGCAGTTGGCCTCGGCCGTTTCGAATGCGGGCGGACTCGGCATCATCGAGACCTCATCGGGCGAGCTCGACACCGTGCGCAAGGAAATCATCAAGATGCGCGAACTCACCGACAAGCCATTCGGCGTGAACATTGCCCAGTTGTTTGTGCGTGACCCTTCGATCGTGCAGTTCGTGGTGGACCAAGGCGTCAAGTTCGTCACCACCTCGGCGGGCGACCCCACGAAGTACACCGCGCAACTCAAAGACGCCGGCCTCACCGTGTTCCACGTGGTCCCAACATTGGCCTCGGCGTTGAAGGCCGTGGCTGCAGGAGTCGACGGTCTCGTTGTCGAAGGCGGCGAAGGCGGCGGCTTCAAGAACCCTCGCGATGTCAGCACGATGGTGTTGGTCGCGCTCATTGCCTCGAAGGTAGATGTTCCAATCGTTGCCGCGGGCGGCATCTGCGACGGACGCTCGATGGCAGCAGGCTTCGCGCTCGGCGCACACGCAGTCCAAATGGGCACACGCATGGTTTCAGCAGCAGAGTCGCCAGTAAACGACAACTGGAAGAACGCAATCATCGCCGCAGCCGAAACCGACACCGTGTTCCTCAACCGTTTCTCGCGGCCAGGTCTGCGCGCACTTCGCACAGAGCGCACCAACCGACTCGAGCACGTGGACCATGTGGACATGAGCGAGTTCGGCACAGCGACCGACCTCTACTTCGGTGGCGACATGGAGTCGTCCATCGCTCTCACGGGCCAAGTTGCTGGTCGCATCGAATCAGTGCGGCCCGTGGCCGAGATCTTGCACGAGACCATCCGCGAGTTCCGCGCCGTAGCTGGCGAGTTCGCTCAGTACGCATGATCCACCGCTAGCGAGCACTCACTCGGTACTGTTTGACCACGCGGGTGGAGACCGTGCTTTTTGGCGTGCGCGTCCGGAGGTCTCCCCATGAATTTCGAAACAATCAAAAAGCTGCTCACCTACCTCTCGATCGCGTTCGTGGTCATCTCTGTGTGGACCGATCCACAGGGCAGCGTTGGCGCAGCGGAGAACTTCTTGAACTCGGTTGGCGGATTCTGCTCAACGGCGATTACCAAAGGCACCGTGTTTTTGAAGAACCTCGCTACCTAAGCAGGCGTTGTCAATGCCTGCCGGTTGTCGAGTTCGGGCATTGCGATAGCCGACGACGTACTGAGCCACAACTGCACCGTCGCCAGCCACAGACCCGTTGCTAACGCCACATGAATCGCAACCAGCACCACTGGCACCCCGGTGAAGTATTGGGTGTACCCAACAGCCGCCTGAGCAATGGCGAGCACCATCCATGTGGTGAGCGCATTGTCGAGTGCGGCGCGGTCGGCATGGGCTGATCGAAGGCGCCACAACAACACAATGGCGGCGGCTATGGCGCACATCACTGCAATGCCATGCACACGGGCAACCGCGCTAATTGCCACATCGAAGCGCTTGGCCGTTTCGTCGCCTGCATGCGGGCCCGCACCCGTCACGAAGGTGCCCGTGACCACAGCGAGTCCGGTGAGCACACCAACGACTCGCACACCGGAGCGCGTTCGATCGGTCACCGCAACGCTGCGGGCGCCATGATCGGGCTCGCCAGCGCGGCGAACCAAGATCGCACCGAGAGCAACCAACACCATCGACAACAAAAAGTGCTGTTGGTTGGCAAATGGGTTGAGCTTGGTGAACACCACGATGGCGCCAACGACACCTTGCATGGGCACACCCAATGCAATCAGCACCGCCAACGTGGTCAGGTCGCGACGTCGCGGCCGGCGCCTGAGCGCGCCCATTACCGCAACAATGACCACAGCCATCACGACGCCGGTGAACAAGCGGTTGATCTGCTCGATAGCGCCATGCACCGTAGAAACGTCGACAAACTTTGAGGCGTTGCAGTTGGGCCAGTCGGAGCAGCCAAGTCCGGAGCCGCTGAGCCGCACCGCAGCGCCAGTCACCACAATTGCGAACAACGCGGCCAGAACAACAACAGAGGTCTTGCGATACGTGCTCGGGTTCATCGCTCAGAATCGTAGATGGCGCGCCCCGTGTTCGGCTCGGCAGCCGATTGTGACTACGGTCAAATTGTGCTCAGTAGCTACGACGACTTCCCCATTCACCAAGCGTGCGTGCCTATCGCCCACTCGGCGACGCCCGACCCTAACCATTACGACCGCTATTTCTTCAACGGCTACACAGCCGACGGAGCCGTCTATTTCGGCTTAGCGATGGGCTTGTACCCCAACCGCCATGTGATGGATGCCGCGTTCAGCGTGGTGCGCAACAGCGAACAGATCAGCGTGTTCGCGTCAGCTCGCGCAGCCAGCGATCGCCGCGACGCAACCAACATCGGTCCCATCAGGGTTGAAGTGGTTGAGCCACTCAACATCTTGCGACTACATGTTGATGCTCCCAAGCAGGGACTACGCGCCGAGCTCACCTTCACATCATCTTCGCAAGCCATCGAAGAACCTCACTTCTTTTTGCGTGCAGGTGTGCGCACATTGTTCGACTACACCCGACTCACTCAATTCGGCTCGTGGTCAGGCTGGGTCGAGGTCGATGGCGAGCACATCGACCTCACCAACCTTGACGTCACTGGTTCGCGCGATCGTTCGTGGGGCGTTCGTCCCGTGGGCGAGCCAGCACCGATGGGTGCTCCTGTCGGTTGGCCACAGTTCTTCTGGCTGTGGGCGCCGGTGAACTTTCCCAAGTTCTCGACCCATTTCGATGTCAATGAACACGGCGACGGCAGGCGGTGGCATGAGGTCGGCGCTCTCGCCCCAAACGGTGAGGCCCCCGAAGCGATGCGCACGGTCGATTACCGCGTCGCATGGCAACCCGGCACGCGTTGGGCAACGGCGTTCGAGTACGACCTTGTGTCGTGGTCGGGCAAAGTGGCCACCATTACCCTCGAACCGATCTACCACTTCCACATGAGCGGTATCGGCTACGGCCACCCGAAGTACGGGCATGGCATTTGGCGCGGCGAGTTATCGGTAGAGGGCGAGCGCATTTCGTTGCCAGTGGACACGCCGCTGTCTCGCGAGAACGTGCATGTGCAGACACTATGCAAAGCCACCTATCGCGACGACGATGGCCGCACAGCGCAAGGCACCGGCATCCTCGAACAACTCTGCGTGGGCATTCACCCCACGGGCCTCGCCGGCATCCTCGACGGTTACCAGCCAGCGTAAGCAAACCGAGGCACGGCAACCGCTGCGTTAGGTATGTCGGATAGTCATTCCGCCGTCGACCGGAATCACCGCGCCGTTCACAAAACTCGCAGCGGGCAAGCACAGGTTGAGTGTCATGTGGGCAACCTCTTCAGGGTCGCCGTAACGCCGCAAGGGAACACGGCGCTTGGCGTACGTGGCCTTCGCCACGTCTTCGATACCCGAGGTCATACCGGTATTGATGGGCCCTGGACAGATGCAGTTCACGTTGATGCCGTGACGCCCGAGCTCTACCGCGAAGCTCTTGGTGAGTCCAACCACACCCGCCTTTGATGCGGCGTAAGCCGACAACCCTGCTGTCGTGACGATGGCTTCGGTAGACGCGATGTTGACCACGCGCCCGCCACCGCTGGCTTGAAGATGCGGCACGCAGAGTCGAATGATGCGCGCGTGAGCCGTGAGGTTGATGTCGAGGGTGGTGGCCCAATTCGATTCGAACGAGTCTTCGTCTTGGAACGCAGAGTTGATCATCGAAACACCAGCGTTGTTGATGACGATGTCGATGCCGCCGAACGCTGCAACCACCTTCGCGACCATTGCTTTGAGCGCATCGTGATTGGCCACGTCGGTGACGACACCGATGGCTGCGTCGGGTCCGTGCGCGTTGATGATCTCATCGACAACAGCCTTCACTCGCGCTTCGCCGATGTCGACAACCGCCACGCGTGCGCCTTCGTCGGCGAACAGATGCGCCGTGGCGCGTCCCATGCCAGAAGCGGCGCCCGTAACGATGACGCGATTGCCCGCCACTGAGCGGGACAGGGAAGTTAGGCGCGCCATGTTCGCTGCTCTCTCATCTCGTCGAGGGTCATCTGCCCGCTCATTCGGGCATCGGGAAATGGATGCCAGGAATACCCGACTTCCACTGCTCGAACTCGTTCGGCAAGATGCCCTCATACGGTGTGCCGGCCTGTGGGAAATCTTTGTTCCAAGAGAAGTGGCTCGGCGGTATTTGCCATGCGCCGCGGCTCGCTTCCCAACCACCGTCGACAAACAACGTATGGCCGGTGACGTAGCTCGCTGCCTCGCTCGCGAGGAACAACAACGGACCGCGCAGATCGGATTCGGGGTCACCGAGACGGCGCATTGGTGTGCGGCTCTCGATCCAAGGAGCCATGCCCAACATCTCGAACAATGGCCGGGTCATCTCAGTGACGAAATACGCAGGAGCGATTGCGTTGACGCGCACGTTGCGATCGGCCCACTCGACAGCGAGGTGCTTGGTCATCTGCAACACGGCACCCTTAGCGGCCACGTACCACGGGTTCACGAACTCGCTGCCGCCGCTGCCAAGGATGGACGAAATGTTGATGATGGAGCCGCTGCCGCGCTGCAGCATGTGCGGGCCGCACTCGCGCATGAATGCCCACACACCGAACAGGTCGACGTCGACGACGCGACGGAACGTCTCGTGGTCGCTCCACTCGCTGGGCAAGCCACGCAAGTCGCTGATGCCAGCATTGTTGACCAAGATGTCAATTCGACCGTGCTGCTCGATGGTCTCGGCGACCACGCGGCGAACATCGTTTTCGTTGGTCACATCGCCGGCATGACACGTGACAGTTCGGCCATGACGCTCGCGCAACCCTTTGGCGTTGTCTTCGAGAAGATCTGCGCTTCGGGCGGTGATCGCGAGGTCGGCCCCGTGCTCGGCGAGCACATCGGTAAACGTAAGGCCGAGGCCCATTGAGCCGCCCGTGACCAAAGCAACTTTGCCCGTGAGATCGAACATTGACATATCTGCTCCAATCGAAACGACGTCTGCGGGGGCGACGTTAGAGCAACGGGTGAGGTCAATGTCGCAGCGAAGCGAGCACCTGCTTGTAGCGTTGCTGCTTAGTGAAGAAGCAGACGGTCGAAGAGCGGCGTAAAGAGATCCTTGAGACCACCTGCGAAGTGGTTATCGAGCGCGGATTCGCCGCCACCCGAATCGCCGATGTGGCCAAGCGCCTCTCGGTCTCGACCAGCCTCATCCACTATCACTACGACTCGAAGGAGCAATTGCTCGCCGAGGCCTTCAGCCACTACGCGCGCAAAGATCTCGCCAAGCTCGATGCCGAGATAGAACTCGCACCCACAGCACTCGCCAAACTTGACCGCGCCATCCAGGACTACGTTCCCGAGGGCAGCGGCGACATGGAGTGGATGCTCTGGATCGACGCGTGGGGCGAAGCGCTTCGTAACCCATTGATGAAGCGCATCAGCCAAGAACTCGACGAGCAGTCGGCGCGTCTACTGCAGCGAGTACTCAGCGCCGGCGTCGCCTCGGGCGAGTTTGAGTGCGCCGACCCAACCGTAAGCGCATTGCGCCTCACCGGGCTCATCGATGGCCTCGCCATTCAGTTCGCCGCTCACGATGGTCTGCTCACTCGCGATGCGTTCATCGCTCACGTGCGGTGGCTCGCCGCCGCCGAAGTTGGTGTCGACATCGCCGAGTTCGACGCATCTCAGTCGGCCGTCCGGAAGGCAAACAGGTCGCTCTCGCCCGCCACCGATCTCGAACTGCGCCAACTCGTCGCCCGGTACTGCGATGCGGTGCAACGGCGCGACCCCAACGACTGGGCTGCCACGTGGGCTAGCGACGCGTCATGGGATCTCGGCAACGGCAAGCCCGTCGTGGGCCGTGCCAACATCGTGAAGTACTGGCTGAAAGCAATGAAGGGCTTCGACTGGGTCGTGCAGGTTTCGCCGCTTGTGGTGTTCGACATCGACGAAGACACCGGCGAGGGCACCGGCCGCGTCACCGTGCAAGAGCGCTTTCGTACGGCCGACGGCACAAGCGGTTCGCTGCTCGGCCTCTATCACGACAACTTTGTGCACACCCCGCACGGCTGGCTGTTTGCGAGCCGCCGCCTTGAGGTCATTGAATACATGTAGCACAAGTCACGGAGCATTCATTCAAGCGCTCGGTATCTGCGGCCGATACTGGATGAGGGCCCTGATTGTTTCGCGAAAACACGGCGAATCAGCCACGGCTTCCCAAGGAGTCGAGCACCATGAACCGTTACATCGCAACGAACCCACAACGCCGCAGACGTTCATCGAGCAAGCCGTCCAGACTGAAATTCGCAGTGCTACCGCTGGCCATTTTTGCGCTCAGCGGATGCGACGCCGTGATGATTGGCGACAGCATCTTCAACATGTCGCGCGCTGAACTCGCCGGGTTCGTCGACGCATCTGATGGACGCAGCGCCGACAACGCTGGCCTCAATGGGAACCCGCTCACCGGGCGACAGGCGGTCGCGTCCCTTGCCCCGGCAGTATCCGAAAACGGTTGGCTCGTCATTAATCTCGGCACAAACGACGCTCGCTCAAGGAAAACCGCCGACGCATTCCGCAGCTTTGTTCGAAACACAGTTGCCCGCCTGAAGAACGATCGATGTCTCGCCTGGGTTGTTCCGTACAACCCACAGTTCCCTGAGCGCTCGGAGCAGATCGAGTCGGCATTGCGTGCCGAGATCGTCGCCCAGCCATGTCATGCGCTGATCGAGTGGGGACCATGGGTGCAGGCCAACCCTGCGTTGACTGTCGACGGCATCCATCCCACGACCGAAGGCAAACAAGCTCTCGCAGCGATGATCGCTGCGGCCACCAACTAACGACGTATTCGGTCTACGGGCGCACTTCGTAGAAGGCGTTGACCGAGTGGTCGATGTCGAGTTTACGGAACGAACCGAAGCCCGCCTTGGCTGCCATCTGGCGAGCAGTGTTTTCGCTGAAACCTAAGGTGCCGAGGCCTGCGCCATCGGGGCTCGACAGTGCCGACGACATGCACGACAACACGCTGATGCCGTACATCAATGGTGCCATCGGGTTCTTGCGCGCGTTCTCCATGAAGGTGTCGTGAGCCTTGATGTCGACAAGCAGCCATGTGCCGTCGGGCTTGATTGCGGCGCGTAGTGACTGCATCATTTGCTGCGGATGAGTCATGTCGTGAATACAGTCGAAGGTGGTGATGAAGTCGACCGAATGATCGGTGGCCAACGGCGCATTGCGCGGATCGTGGAAGCTTGCGTTACTCACGCCTGCCTCAGCAAGCTTGGCAGCCGCACGATCGAGTGCGTACTGCGAGATGTCGTAACCGGTAAACGTGCTCTTGGGATATGCCCCCGCCATCAGCAGCACTGCGCCGCCAGCGCCACAGCCGACATCGGCCACAACTGCCCCGGCGGCGAGTCGATCGGCGACACCGTCGAGCGCAGGCAGAACCACCGGCAGCAAGAAGGTCTTGTTCCACGGCTCAAAGCTGCGCTCGATGCCAATAGCACCAGCACAACCGTGGCTGTCGTAGTTATGACCAACGCCCGTGCGGAAGCTCTCGGGCATGTCATCAAGCGTGGCCATGGTCTGCGGCAAACGATGGAACATCCCCATGCCGTAGGCCGGGTGCTCGGGCGAAGCGAGCACGGCTGCAGCCTCGGGTGACAACGAGAACTGCTCGTGCTCATCACAGTCAATGATGCGCGCCGCGGCCTGGTTATACGCCCACTCACGAACCCAGCGCTCGTGAAGCTCTAACGATGCGGCGAGTTCGTGCGAGGTCAACGGCCGATCTGCAGACTTCATTGCTACATATAGGCCGAGCTTGTCGCCGAGGTGAATCATTCCGGCGGTGACCGCACCCTCGAGTTTGGTGAACACTTGGTACGAAAACATCTTCAGCTTGTCGGGATCGGGGCTCGACGAATTACCCATCGCGTTTGTCATATCAGCAGCCGATCAGTTGGAGAGGTTGATGTAGATGTGCTTCGACTCGAGGTAGGCGTCGAGCGCATACGGGCCAAGCTCGCGACCGATGCCGCTTTGCTTGTAGCCGCCCCACATTGTTTCACTTGGGGCTGGCTGACTGTCGTTGATCCACACAACGCCGGCCCGAATGGCTCTTGCCGTGCGCAGGGCGCGGCTGATGTCGCGGGTCCACAGAGCAGCCGCAAGGCCGTACTCGGTGTCGTTGGCCAAGGCAATCACCTGATCGATAGTGGTGAACGGAATGACCGTCATGACCGGCCCGAAGATCTCTTCGCGAGCGATGCGCAACTGATTCGACGTGGCTTCAAAAATCGTTGGCGGCACGAAGTAGCCGCCGCTCAGCGCCGGGTCAGTGGGACGTTGACCCTCGAACGCGAGACGCGCCTCGGTGCGGCCGATGTCGACATAGCCCTGCACTCGATCTCGTTGCACAGCAGACACCAACGGCCCCATCGTGGTGGTTGGATTGAGGCCGCTGCCCAGTTTGATCGCGGCAGCAAAGTCGGTCATCTGCTGCATCACGTCGTCGTAGATCGATGCCTGAACAAACACCCGGCTACCAGCCGAGCAGACCTCACCTTGGTTCCCGAACACTCCGTTGCACGTGCCCGGGATTGCGGTGGTGAGGTCGGCATCGGCGAACACAATGTTGGGGCTCTTGCCGCCCAGTTCGAGCGTGACCCGCTTGAGTTGATCGGCGCAGGTTCGCTGAATGTGCTGGCCCACCACCTTCGATCCGGTGAAGCTGATCTTGTCGACCATCGGATGTGTGAGCAGCGCCTCGCCAGCGCGGTTGCCCACGCCAGTCACCACGTTGACCACGCCAGCCGGAACGCCCGCGAGTTCGGCGATGCGCGCCAAACGAAGTGCCGTCAACGGCGTCTGCTCAGCGGGCTTGAGGATCACCGTGCATCCGGCCGCCAACGCTGGGGCCATCTTCTGCGCGGCCATCATCATTGGGTAGTTCCACGGCACGATGAGGCCGCACACGCCGACCGGTTCTTTCACGATGAGGCTCATTGCGTCGGGACCCACCGGAGGAATGTCGCCGCTGATCTTCGTGGCCCATCCGGCGTAGTACTCGAACATAAACGCGACCTCGTCGACATCGCCATAGGCGTCGCCGATTGGCTTGCCACAGTCGCGCACTTCGAGCTCAGCAAGCTCGATGCGTTGCTCGCGCACAAGTTCGGCCATCCGCAAAAGAATGCGGCTTCGCTCACGCTCGGACACCGCACTGCCCCACGTGCCATCGTCGCTCGCTCGCCTCGCAGCGCGCACGGCGAGATCTATATCGGCGGGTCCTGCAGCGGGCACTGTTGCGAGCACGAGGCCCGTTGCGGGGTCGAGCGTGTCGAGGGTGGCGCCGTCTTGGGCGTGCACCCATCGGCCATCAATGAACATCTTGAGCGTGTCAGCCATGGCTGCACGGTAGCAAGGTCTACCTCGTGCGATCGGGTGCTGGGAGATGCTCGACGTCGCCAAGTCGGGTGAGCGCAAACGTGTAGCCGTCGCCTAAAGCCAGCGCCTCAAGGCGGGTGATCGACGCGTGGCCGAGCACGAACCGATCCCACTCCCACGGTGTTGGCTGCAGGCCGAGCAAATAGCTGATGATGGCCGAATTGGTGCCAGCGTGGGCAACGAGACAGATACGCAGATTTGGGTCGGCGATGTGCCACACAGGGAGTTCGCAATCGACTGGCTCGATGCCGCGCTCGGCAAGAAACAGCCCGCACCCCTCGCGGATACGCGCGATGAAATCTCGGTTGGCTTCGCCGCCGAGATCGGACAGCCCATGCCAGCGCTCGTGCGACGACTTGCGACGCTCCTCGGCAAACGCTGCGTCGGCCTTTTCGCGAGGCGTGCCTTGCCACACAGGGCTTCGGATCTCGCGCAGCCAGGCGTTCACCACTTCGTCGCGACCCAGTGCGCTATACAGCGGAGCTGCCGTCTGGCGCGCCCGCTCAAGCGGCGACACCAAAATCTCGTCGAACGGTTCGTCCGAAAGAACCTTGGCCATGCGCTCCGCCTGGCGATGTCCGCGTTCGGTGAGCGGAGGAAAGTCGATGTTGAGACCATCGACCACCCACTCGGGTTCGCCGTGTCGTACAAGCACTATCTCCATCGCTGAACCAATTTCATTGAGGCCGATGGTAGGTGACCAGGCGCCACGTCGAGAACACGTGAAGCGATAAGGTCAGGTCGTGGATCATGAACCTCTGCCGACGCCAGTGTTGTCGCAGGCACCACCGCCACCGCCACCACATCCGAACGCACCGAGCTACGCCGCCGCCTGGTACCCCGACCCCACCAACCGTTTCGATTTTCGCTACCACAACGGCCACGACTGGACCGGCGACGCGTCAACCGATGGCCATCGCTACGTCGATCCGATCACCGCACACACTGCCGGAGCCGCACCTCGCCGCAACGCGCAAGCCGCCAACGGTTCCAACGGCAAAGCAGTTGGCGCATTCGTCCTCTCGCTCAGCACTCTGTTTCTCGGCTGGATTCCATTCCTGTGCGCCTTTGCTGCCATCGCCGGAATCCTTGCGGTGGTGTTCGGCTTGCGTTCACTCAGCGAGATTCGCCGAACCCAACGCCGCGCTGGCCGAGGCTTCGCAATTGCTGCGCTCATCATCGTGCCGTTCGGATTCGCAGCGTGTGGCCTCGGTGTGTGGCTCACTTCCATGACCATCAGCGAGTTCGATCGTTACGTAAACATTGGCGCTTACACGGTCACGACCGAACGATGCGAAGTCACCGATGGCATCGCCCATTTCGTTGGCTCGATCACCAACGACTCGACCAAGGCGCACGCCTATCAACTGGAAGTCGAGTTCCTAAAAACCGGCACCGAGAACGATATTGGTTCGACAATTCTTGACCTCCCGCTTACAGAGCCAGGCGCCTCGGAGCAATGGTCGGTAGCCCAGCCCCTAGCGGCCGAGCAAGTGGACTGCAGGGTGAGCGCAGTGACCGGACCACTACCGTTCAACGGCCGGTAGCGCACATATCGACACTGCCCAGCACAGGAACCCTAAGCTCCGAAAGAAATCGCATAACTTACTGGGGGTATCCAATGGATCTCGGACTGTCGGGCAAGAAGGCAATCATCACGGGCGGCAAACGCGGCCTCGGGTTCGCCACGGCAACGCTGCTCGCTCAAGAAGGCTGCGATGTCGCAGTCTGCGCACGTGGCGATGTCAGCGAGGCGGTGGCAGCACTTGGCTCGCACGGCACCCGTGCATTCGGCGCTGGCATCGATGCGGCCGACGCCGATGCCTACAAGGCATGGCTCAAGGAAGCAATCGAGCAACTCGGGGGTTGCGACATCTTCGTCCACAACGTATCTGCGGCGAGCGGCCGCGGCGAGCAAGCATGGATCGACAACCTCAATCTCGACGTGCTCGGCTTGGTGCGCGCCCAGTCGGCAATCGTGCCCGCAATGGAAGCAGCTGGCGGCGGATCAATCGTCTGTATGTCAACCATTGCTGCTCAAGAAGAGTTCGCTGGCCCCGGCAGCTTCGGCCCGATGAAGGCCGCGATGACCGCCTATGCAGCCAACCTGTCGCAGGCCCTCGCACCCAAAGGCATTCGCGTCAACGTGGTCTCCCCCGGCCCAGTGTTTTTTGAGGGTGGCAACTGGGACACCATCAAGACCCACATGGAGTCGTTCTACGACGCCACGATTGCCAAGATGCCCATCAAGCGCCTCGGCCAGCCCAACGAGGTTGCCAATGCGATTGCGTTCTTGGCCTCGCCTGCGGCCAGCCTGATCACCGGCGCCAACCTGGTCATCGACGGCGGCTACACCAAGAGAATCAAGTTCTAGGTGGCACGAATCAACGCCTATCTCGTGACGGGCGGTTGGTGGCACGACTTCGATTTCGCTCGACTCGAACTCTTGAAGTTGCTCGCCGAGGACGACCGCATTCGCGTGCAGGTCGCCCAGAACTACGACGACATCGCTGCCATCGCAGGGTGCGATCTACTCATCTCGTACACCTGCAATGTCAGGCCCAATGGCGCAGCGCAACAAGCGCTGCGCGATTGGGTGCAAAACGGCGGCCGATGGTTCGCACTGCATGGCACCAACTCGGCAATCGACCCGCCCGCCGACGGACTCGGCAAGGGCTCATTCGTTACGCCGCGTGCCTTCAATGTGTTTGCCGACACGCTCGGCAGCCAATTTCTGTCGCATCCCCCCATCGAGCCGTACGCGGTCACCATCGCTCCTGGCGCCGAACACGACCCACTCGTCGCAGGCATCGAACCGTTCCACGCCGACGACGAACTGTATCTCTGCGAGTACCACGGACACATCGAGCCGCTGCTCGAGACCCGCTGGCACGGCAACAGTGGGGCCGGCTTCGCCGAAGCCGACTGGCCCATCGATGACCCACGGCTCGTGATGTATCGCCGACCACTCGGCGACGGTTGCGTGCTGTATTTAACGCTCGGACACTGCCGCAGCCATTACGACATGATCGCTCCTCCGTTTAACGGCATGTATTGGCCAAAGATCGAGCGTGGCTCATGGGAGTTGGCGCAGTACTACGAACTCCTCCGTCGCGGAGTCGCATGGGCCACGCAACCCGCTATCGATCGCGCCGACGCTGCGCGACGCGCGAAGGACCCTCGCTGATGCTTGCCGGCTTGGTCACCGGAGCCCGTCGGTTCGAACTCGTTGAGGTTCCTGAGCCAATCCCGCGCCCCGGAACCGCTGTCGTGCACATCATTCGCTGTGGAATCTGCGGCACCGACGTGCACGGGTTCTTGGCCAACGAGCCCTACAACCCTGCCATTTGCGGGCACGAATGGGTCGGTGTTGTCACTGCCGTAGGCGCCGACGTTCACAACACCACCGAAGGCGACCGAGTCGTGGCCGGCATAGCCCCCGCATGCGGCGCCTGCGCCGAATGCCGAGCCAACCGCGGTGCCTATTGCGTGAGCGCCTTCTTGGGCATGGTCGGCCGCGATCCCCTCGCCCCACCGCATGGCGGTTTCGCTCCGCGTATCTCGCTCGACGCCAAACGGCTCATTGGCGTTCCGGGCGCGCTCAGCGACGACGCAGCCGCAATGGTCGAACCTGCAGCGGTGGCGCTACACGCTGTACTGCGCACTCCACCGCGCGCCGACGACACCGTTCTCGTTCAGGGCTGCGGACCAATCGGACTCTTGGTGCTTCAGTGCGTTCGGGCGTTGGGCGTGGGTCGCCTGATTGCCATCGAACCCGACGAACGACGACGCGCTCTCGCGCTCGCAGGTGGTGCCGACGACGCAATCAGTCCGCATGACGCAGTGGCTCAATTCGCTCGACGCGGCGCAGACATCGTGTTCGAGTGTGCGGGCATTGCCCCAACGGTTCAGAGCGCGGTAGATCTTGTGCGGCGCGGCGGACATGTGAATCTCGTTGGTCTCGCCAGCGGCAACGCAACAGTGTCACCCGGATCGTGGCTCATCAAAGAGGTCAGCGTCATTGCTTCACTCGGCTATGTGCATCACGAGTTTGGCGAGGTCATCAACCTGATGACCGATGGCCTGGTAGACGTGCTGATGTTGCACGATCGCACCGTGTCGCTGCACGAACTGCCGATGGCAATCGCCGAGCTGGCTGACAATACGTCGGTTGCCACCAAGATCTTGGTCGATCCGCAGCGCTGAGGTTCGTTCCACGCGGGGCGATACGACACTGCGTTCGGCGCAGTTTACGACGTAGGCGTTGGCGCAGGCGTTGCGGATGCCACACAGTCGGTGGTGGTATACGCCGCAATACGGTCGAGCGCTCCGGTCACTTCAGCACTGTTGAGACTTGTGATATCGGCTTCGAACTTGGGGTCATCGCTGATGCCACTCGTGTCGTAGTCGCGTGTAGCCAGCAACGCATCGAATCGAACGTAGAACTTCTGTGCTACATCGATGTCGGCTTTGAGGTCGGCGGGCGCCCGTTCGAGCAACGTCTGCAGTTGTCCGATCAGCAGTTTCATCGCGCTCTTTGCCTGCTCGGTGTTGGGCGACAGCAGGTCATTACCGAGGGTTTCGTTTGCTTTCCTGAACGCGATAATCAACGTGCAAAAATCTGCCTTCGATGCAGCCTCAGCGGTAACCGAGCCACCGTTGCCGACGCTGCCGCTGCTGGAGCACCCGGACAACGCCAAAATCACGACCACGACAGTGGACCCAAGTGCCTTTTTACGCATAGGTGCACCCTAGCCAGCGAGCACAACTGACAGGCACCACACGTGAGGCCGCACCCAACCGGCTATGAGGTCGACGACACCCACGCTGCGAAGACCTGCGAGTAGTGACCACCCGCCGCCAACAGCTGCTCGTGTGATCCGTCTTCGATGAGCCGGCCGTCTTCGAGTACCAGCACGCGATCGGACCGCATTGCGGTTGAGAGTCGGTGCGCAATAGCGATGATGGTTCGACCCTGAGCCAACCGCTCGAGCGCCCTCGCCATGCGCACCTCGGTGAGCGCATCGACCGACGAAGTGGCCTCATCGAGGATGAGCACATCTGGATCGGCAACCGACGCACGGAGCAGCGCTACGAGCTGACGTTCGCCTGCTGAAAGTTGCGTTCCGCGCTCACCCACGCGGGTGAGCAAACCGTCGGGCATCGTGAGTAGCCAATCATCGAGATCGAGCGCAGTAACAGCGCGTTCGAGATCGGCGAAGGAAGTTCCGGGCAACGCGAATTCGAGGTTGGCTGCGATGGAATCGTCGAACAAGAACGGCTCTTGCGGCACCACAACCAAGCGCTGGCGAAGTTGCTCGTTAGAGACGTGGGTCAACGGAACACCACCCAAACGGATTTGACCGGCGACGGGATCGGCGAGACGAGCAAGCAGGCGCCCAAGCGTGGTCTTTCCGGAGCCGGTGGAACCGACGAGAGCTATCTGCTGCCCTGCTGGAATATGTGCGCTGACGTTGAACAGAACCGGTTGGTCATCGCCAACTTCGCCCCTCGTGCGATAGCCAAAGGTGACATCGCTGATATCGATCGACAACGGACCATCGGGTAACGCCACGGGCTGCAGCGCTTGTGGTGGCCCAACAGGAAGATCGAGCACCACGAGCAAGCGACGCATGCCGGCCACTGCCGTTTGTGTCTGGTCGAGCACCTCGGTGAACTCGGCGATGGGTTCAAGGAACCGGTACGTAAGGAACACGAACCCAACCAACGCACCCGCAGTGAGGCCTCCGGTGGACCCGCGAGCAACACCAACGCCGACGACAGCCGACACCGTGAACGCGCTGAACACTTCGCCGGATGGAAACAAGAACGCACCGATGAAGCCCGCTCGGATAAACGAATCGGCCCGCTGCTTTGCGACCAACTTGGTACGCGATGCAAGCACCGGACCAGCCCCGTAGGCGCGCACTGTTTCGGCTCCAGTGACCAACTCGGTGACACTGCCCAAGAAGTCGGCGTTCAGGCCACGGGCCTTGCCATACGCCTCAACGAGGTGACGCTGCACCGAACGCAGCACCAAGGCCAGGGGTGCAGCGACAGCCAACGCGATAATCGCCAGCAACCAGTCGTACGAGAGCATCACGGCCGCGACAATCACCATCAGCGCCGTGTCGAGAATCCACGCGAGGCCACCCCAAGAGAAAAACTCGGCAAGCGTCTCTACATCAGAGGTGACTCGAGCAACGAGTGCCCCACGACGTTCGTCGTTGTGATCAGCAATGCTCAGCCGGTGAATGTGTTCAATAACGCGAACCCTCAGCTCATACAACGCCCCTTCGCTACGAAGGCCAAGGCGTTTGACCGCAGCGCGCTGAGCGAGCGACGTGACCACAATGGTCGTTGATGAGATCGCTGCGAGCACAGCGATGACCCGCATGTTCACGCTGTCGCGCACAAAACCATGGTCGATGGCTTGCTGCACCACAATCGGAATCACTACCCGGCCGGCTGCGCCGATAAACGCGAGCAACATCGTGAACCCGAAGCCTTGACGAAGCAGCGGAGACTCACGGACGCCTCGACCCAGAATCTGTGCGGCACCCATGCGGCCACCAAGCTCTTCATCCATTACGAGTCCTTTCGCTCGGGTACTTCGAGCGACGCCGTGATGGCTTCACGATCGACCTCGAACGCTGCCATCAACGACCGATAGATCTCGTTGCGCTCAAGTAACTCGGCGTGAGTGCCAGTTGCTGCGATTGAGCACTCATGCAAGAACACCACATGGTCGGCCAGCGCAATGGTGCTTGGGCGCGACGCCACCATGAGCACCGTGGTATCGCTCAGCGCCGAACGAAGGTTGGCAACGACCCGCGCCTCTGTGGACGGATCGAGCGCAGAGGTGGTGTCGTCGAGCAGGAGCAACGCTGGCTTGCGGACCAGCGCTCGGGCGAGCGCAACGCGCTGACGCTGACCGCCGCTGAGACTGACCCCACGCTCGCCGACCTGGGTGTCGAGTCCCTTGGGCAGATCGGCCACAAACTCGCGGCCCTCGGCACATTCGAGCGCCGCCCAAATCTGCTCGTCGCTGAATACGGACCCAAAGGCGATGTTCTCACGCAAGGTATCGCCGAGCAGAAAGGCCTCTTGTAAGACAATCGAGCGGTCACCCACGGCAACCGCCACCGAGCCGGCTGAAGCACCCAGCAATCCAGCGGCGAGCCGAAGCATCGTGGTCTTGCCGCAACCGGTAGTGCCAACAACAGCAACCGTGCTGCCTCGGGCAACATCGAGCGATACATCTGTCAGAACGGGCCGCTCGGCGTCAAACGAGTATGAAACCTGCCGGAACGACACCCCGAGTTCCGGTGGCGCAGCAGCCAGCGTGTCGGCGGGGTCACCCATGAGAGGCTCATCCAGCACCTCGCGCAGCCGCTCCCAACCGGCGAGCGAATGCGGCAACGCCGACAGTGCAAAGCCAATGAGGCGCAACGGGAAGACGAGCAGCGTGAACATGTAGATCATGCTCGCCAACTCGCCAACGGTGAGATCGCCCGACCGGATGCGGTACGCGCCAAGAACGATGAGGCCGATGTTGGCGAGCGCCGGCACAGCGTTGAGCGCCGAGTCGAAGCTGGCGCGCACCAGCACGGCCGAGGTGCGTGCGCCCCGCAGGTCGGCCGCTATCGATGCGAGCCGTTGGGTCTCGCGTGACTCAGCGCCGAACGCCTTGACGACGTGCACGCCCTCGAAGCTTTCGTGCACAGCCGCAGACAACCGGCCGAGATGATCTTGGGCTGCGCTGAAGTGCCGATCGACTCGATGCTGATACGAGAGGTTGAGCGCGATCAACATCGGAAACACTGCGATCGAGAACAACCCCAACGGCACATCGATGTAGATCAGCCACGCCGCCGAAACGGCGACAAGCAACACCACGCTGCTGGCATATGGCAGCGGCGAGACCACGTCGACCGCGGCATCGACATCGACACCCGCACGCGCAGCGAGTTCGCCTGAGGCGCGTAGTTGATGCCATGACACCGGCTGGGCAATAAGTCGATCGATGATCTCGCCGCTCAGGGTTTCGGCGACGCGCCATCGAGTAACACCAGCCATGCCGCGGCGCACGACCACAGCCACAGCGCGAACCATGCCAACACCGACGATGAAGCCCAGCCCCACCAATACGGTGTTGGTGGCTACATGACCCTCTCGAAAGCGCGGATCGATGACATGGTCGATGATCCAACGCAGAACCACCGATGAAGCAACGGTGCACAATGCAAATACCGCGGCACCGGACACCGCGATCGTGAACGGCTTGGGGTGAACGCGAACCAGCCTGCTGATCAACCGGCCCGCCGTGCGCCATCGCTCGATCCGCGAACGCGGAAAGGCGGTGTCGGTGGCTGTCATTCCCTCTTTCTACCTGCTGAGGTATCGGCTTGGCCGTCAAATGGCTGAGAACACGACTCAGGCCGTAACGTACCGGTTGTGAACAACCTCAATGTCGCGCTTTTATTCACTCGCGTGTACTTCGGCCTAGCTTTTGCCTATCACGGCTACAACAAGTGCTTCGGTCCAAGCGGGCTCAAAGGAACTGCCGGCTGGTTCGCCAGCCTTGGGCTCAAGTGGCCGCACTGGCAGGCCCGCATCGCTGCCACCACCGAAATCAGCTGCGGCATCTTGCTTGCAGTCGGCCTAGCTACGCCCTTTGCTGCAGGCGGCATGATCGCAACGATGATCGTGGCCATTGTGCTCACCCACTGGAAGGTCGGATTCTTCATCTTCAAAAAGGGCGAGGGTTGGGAGTACTGCGCGTCGATCGCAGTGACCGCGTTGGCCATCGCCACCATTGGTGCGGGCAACTACTCAATTGACCATCTGCTGCACAAAGACGTACAGAACTGGACCGGCCTCGTGATTGCACTGGTGCTCGGCATCGGTGGCGCCGTGTCGCAGCTCGCTGTAAGCCGCGAGAAGTCCTGAGCAATGGCTGAAGATTCGCTAGCAGTAGGCGCTCCGCAAAAGCTGCGCACATCGCAGATCGTGGCACGCGCTGCAGTCATCCTGTCCGTGTTGTTCATAATCGGCATGTGGGTCTATGCGTATGGCTTCGCCACTCGCCAGGCGGGCGCCAAAATCAGCGATGTCGAGTGGACCAAGCGTGCCGAAAAGATCTGTATTCAGCGCAACGGTCTGCTCGAAAAAAACGCCGAAGCAGTACGTCAGATCACCGATGGCACCCCACAGGCGGTGGGCAAGGGCGTGGCCACAGCCACCGACATCGTTGAGCTCGCCCACAACAAGATCATGGAAGAATTGCCAACGCTTGAGCTCGACGTGGAGTTGGTCAACAAGTTCGACGAGCTTTACCGCGTGTACATCTCGGATCGGCGGGCTGCCGTGATCAAGCTTGCTGGAGGCGAAGAGGCCGAACTCAACGAGACACTGCTCAGCGGTTCGCCGGTTTCTTCAACCATCGCTGACTTCACTCGGCCCAACCTGATGAACAGTTGCTCAGTACAAACCCAGTACTAACGAGTCAGTCCACTGCGTGCCAGCCACGCTCTTCGGTCCACCGTTTCACCACGCGAGCCGGGCTGCCAACCACCACGCTGTAGTCGGGAATCTCGCCAGCGGGCACCACTGAGTTCGCGCCCACAACGACGTGTTTGCCAATGCGAGCACCGGGCAACACCACCACGCCATAGCCAAGCCACGAACCGTCGCCGATGGTAACTGATCGCTCTGGCATCGACTGCTGCGAAATGGGTCGGGTGATGTCGCGGTAGTCGTGATTCTGATCGGTGATGTACACGTGGTGACCGGTCCACACATCGTTTCCAATGACAATCTCGAAGTGGCCCACGATGCCACTGCCCTTGCCGATGAGACAACGGTCGCCGATCTTCACAACCGGATCGCTAATGCACGCCTGTCCTGGAACCATCCCCGCAGACAGGGTGACCTGCGGCCCGATCATCGTGCCACTACCGATGTGAATGAACTGCTCGTTGAAGATGGTGTTGGTGGGAAAGCAGATCACACTGCTCAGGCCGAATGCGCCGAATCGCTTACCGCGACGACTGTGCGGCCCGATGGCAGCCGATTCGATGGCTGTTTCCCATGCCCAATGCACGGCTTCACCGGTGGCTCGTTTGACGATGCCCCCGAGGCGGTTCGAAAGGGTGGGCGACTGTGGCGGACGGTCAAGCACTGCGTGCACGCTACTCGCCGGAGCGGCGCGAGCGATTACCCTCACAACCCATGGGGCACATCAAGTACGACGTAGATAACGGCATTGCAACGATCACTATCGATCGCGCCGAGAAGAAGAACGCGATGACTTACGCGATGCTCAGCGAGTTCATCGAGACCGTCGCCCATGCTGCCTCCGACACCACCGCCCGGGTCATCGTGCTCACCGGCCGCCCCGGCGCATTCTGCGCCGGCACCGATCTCGCCGATCTCGCCACCATCCCAGGTATCGAGCGCGGCCTGCGCGGCGGCGCCGACGACCACGACAAGTGGTGGCCGCTGCTGCAGTGCCCGCAGCCCACCATCTGCGCCATCGACGGCCCCGCCGTAGGCATGGGCGCCGAGTTCACCTCACAGTGCGACATTCGCATCGCCACACCTAATGCGCGTTTCGCATGGAACTTCGTGCATCGCGGCCTTGTGCCCGACACAGGTGCCGGCACGTGGCTACTCCCCCGCCTCATTGGTCTACAGAACGCGCTGCGCTTGCTGTACACCGGCGAGTTCGTCAGCGTCGAGCAAGCCCTCGAGCTTGGCTACGTGTCGCAAGTGGTCAGCAGCGAATCGTTGCTCGACACGGCATACAACCTCGCTGCAACCATCGCCGCTGGATCGCCACACAGCCAACGTCTGATCAAGTCACTTGTCTATGAAGGAATCACCAGCAGCGTCGACGATCACATGCAACGCCACACGTCGGCGATGAGCGCGTCGTTCAAGAGCGACGACCACCGCGAAGGTGTCGCCTCGTTTCTCGAACGTCGCCCCGCTGCATTCACCGGCCGCTAGCAAACACCCCGAAATCCTAAGCACCTCCTGAGGTAACACCATGACACTTGTTCAGACTCCCTTTGGCCCCATCCGCGGCCTCGACCGCGATGCCACGCAAGTGTTCAAAGGCATCCGCTTCGCAACCAGCCAACGGTTCGCCGAGCCACAATTGGTCACCGGTTGGGATGGCGAATACGACGCCACCGCGTATCAGGCTCAGTGTCACCAGACCCCAGGCATGATGGAGCAAATGCTCGGCGAAGGTTCGCTGGTAATGTCCGAAGACTGCCTGTTTCTCAACGTATATACCCCGGCCTGCGACAACAATCGCCGACCTGTCTTGGTGTGGATTCACGGCGGCGCCTTTGTGAACGGCAGCGGATCCACTCCGTGGTACGACGGTTCAGCATTGGCGCAGCGAAGCGACGTTGTCGTTGTCACCATCAACTACCGGCTTGGCGCGTTCGGATACCTCGGCGATCTCAACCTCGGCACGCATGACCAGATCGTCGCGTTGCAGTGGGTGCAGCAGGCCATCGCCAGCTTTGGCGGCGACGCCGACAACGTAACTATCTTCGGCGAATCTGCTGGTGGTTCTGCTGTGGTGAGCCTGCTCGCCGCGCCATCGGCTGGCGGACTCTTCCATCGTGCTTGGGCGATGAGCCCATCGATCGCGCAATTGCGTAATGCGCAGCGCGGCGCCGAGGCCGAAGCGCAATTCCTCGCGACAGCTGGCGTGTCCTCGCGAATTGAAGCCGCTGCGTTGTCGCCCGAAGCAATGCTCACCGCCCAACAAGAACTGCTCAAAGACGTGGGTGCCGGCTTCTCGGGGTTCTCGCCAACATCAAACACCGATCTCATCCCCACTTCTATCCGCTCGGCAGCGTCGGCTAACCCCACACCATTCGTGCTCGGCACCACCCGCGACGAAATGCAGATGTTCACCACGTTCAACCCTGAACACTCAAAGATCGATGAGGCGGGCCTCAAAAGCCTCTTCGCTCACCGCTTCGGCGACGAAACACCTGCAGCATTGGCCGCCTACCGCGAGCACCGGCCCAAGGCTTCGAATGCGTTGCTCGCTTCGGCAATGCTCACCGACGAAGTCTTTCGAGTACCTGCATGGCGTCTGGCCGAAGCCCGCCACGCCACCGGTACCGCCACGTGGATGTACTGGTTCACTTGGGCATCCACCGCGTTCGGCGGCGCGCTGGGCTCATGCCACGCGCTCGACATCCCGTTTGCGTTCCACAACTTGCATCGCAAGGGTGTCAACGCCTTTACCGGCGACAGCGACGATCGCACCGCAATTGCCGATTCATACGCCGACGCCATCACTGCATTTGCTCGCGAGGGCTCCGCGTCGTGGCCCGCCTACACACTCGACAATCGCACCACCCTGAAATTCGACGCCACTTCGGCAGTTGTGCACGACCCCGAGCAGTCACTCCGCTCGCTGTGGGCAGCCCGCTGAGCAGGCGCGTAATGCGTCAATCGCAAGCGACTCCGCGGCCCCAGCGGTAACATTCGCCAGCGGATCGCGCAATATTTGCAGCGCCGCTCCCCGGAAAGTGTTTCAGACAACATGTCATCTCAAGCCCAGTCGGACGACGCCACTAGTGGCGACTGCGTCCCCTCGAACTTCGGCACCAGCAAACAAGACGTGCGCCGAGGTTGGATCGTTCACTGCGCCACAGCACTCGGCGCCGTGTGCGGCATGCTTGGCATCATCTCAGTTCTCGACAATGCCCCCAGGGCAGCCCTGCTCTGGCTCATTGCCGCACAAGTCCTCGATGGCCTCGATGGCCCGGTAGCCCGGGCATGGAACGTGCAGACCTCGGTGCCACGTATCGATGGATACATCCTCGACCTCGTCATCGACTATGTCACCTGCGCAGTCGTGCCGGTGCTGTTTATGTACAAGTTCCATATGCTGCCGTCGCACTCATCACTGGCAGTTGGTGCGTTCGTGTTGTTCTCGTCGGCGCTGTGGTTTAGCCGAACCGACATGATGACCGACGATCACTGGTTCAACGGGTTCCCGGCGGTCTGGAACCTCGCCATCCCCACGATGTATCTCGTGCAGGGCACGAACTCCACATCGCTCAATCGCTGGATCAACTTTACGGTGTTGCTCATCTTGGCGCTGACACAACTGACCAACCTTAAGTTCGTGCACCCTGTTCAGGTGCGCAAGTTCAGAGTGATGACCTTGGCCTTCTTCGTGGCATGGCTCGTGGCCATGTTCTGGGTCACGCTCCTACTGCCAGGCGACGTGAACTTGTTCGCTCGCATTGCGCTCATCCTGCCGGGCCTGTACCAACTGGGTCTGATGATCTGGCGCACGTTCTTTGCCGCGCAAACCGATGGGCCGTCCGCCAAACGAGTGCTCCTCGGTTCCTGACTCAATGGCGCAGTCCTCGCTTCGCCAGCGAACGCAGTCGGCGGCGCGCCCGCCTACCGGGACCTGTGTCCGCAAGTAATCAGCACGTCCTCTGCACGCCTCGGTCGGTGACCAACGCAACAGACGCATTCAGGCCTCGCCGTACTCACGAATGATGCATTTGTTGATTCGTTCGCTAGCTTGACGATGCGCTCGGGGCTAGTGGACCCCGTACGAAGGAGGTCCTCGCCGAATGACTACATCTTCTACGCCTACCTCCGAGGCTGACCTCGCCGTAGCGACGCGCAAAAAAGTCACCGTGCCCGAGGTCGCTGCGATGCGTGCCGAGGGTCGTCGAATCTCGATGATCACCGCCTACGACGCAACGTTTGCCCACCTCGTAGACCTCGCCGGCGTCGACATGATTCTCGTCGGCGACTCGGTTGGCACGGTCATGCAGGGCCATCCAAACACCATCCCGGTTGAGCTCAGCGAGATGGAGTACCACGTGCGCCTCGTTGCTCGGGCCAAACCCCGCGCAATGGTCATCGGCGACCTGCCGTTTGGCTCGTATCAGGTGAGCCCGCAACAAGCCGTCGAGAGTTCAGTTCGACTGCTCAAGGCGGGCGCCGAAGTGGTCAAGCTCGAAGGTGGCGTTGGCATGGCCGACACCATTGCAGCGATCACCCGTGTCGACATTCCCGTGATGGCTCACATTGGGCTCACGCCGCAGAGCTATCACCGCATGGGCGGCAACCGGGTGCAGGGTCGTAAGAGCGGATTCGAGGCCGGCAGCCGCGAGCGACTCATCGAAGACGCCCACGCTGTAGAGCAGGCTGGCGCCTTCGCCGTGGTACTCGAGGGCATTCCTCTCGAGCTCGCCGGCGAGATCACCCACAAACTCAGCATCCCAACCATTGGCATCGGCGCCGGCGTCGATTGCGATGGCCAGGTGCTGGTGTTGCACGATCTGCTCGGTCTGAGCGACTGCAACTACAAGTTCGCCAAAAAGTTCGCCGACCTACGCGGCACCGTCATTTCGGCCGCCCGCGAGTACATCGCCGAAGTGCGCGAGGGCGTCTGGCCCGACGAAGCCCACAGCTTCCACTGAGCCAACACATTCCGATGCTTATTTTTGAGTCGCCTTCGGCGATGACTGCTTGGAGCAGCACGCAACGCAGCGATCACAAGACCATTGGATTTGTGCCGACGATGGGCGCTCTGCACGACGGCCACCTCATGCTCATCCACGAAGCTCAACAAGTAAGCGACGTTGTCGTTGTCAGCATCTTCGTGAACCCATTGCAGTTCAATCGTCGCGATGACTTCGAGCATTACCCACGTCCGGCCGCACTAGACCTAGAGCGCTGCCGCGAACGTGGCGTCACCGCTGTGTACGCCCCAACCGCCGACGCCATGTATCCGGGCGGGTTCGACACCCATATCGAAGTTGGGCAGCTGGCCCAGCCACTCGAAGGCGCTGGCCGCCCCGGTCATTTCCGCGGTGTGGCCACTGTGGTCACCAAGCTCTTCAATGCGGTGCAGCCGCATGCTGCCTTCTTCGGCGAGAAAGACTTCCAGCAGCTCACCGTTATCAAGCGCATGGTCATCGACCTCGACATGCCCATCAACATTGTGGGTTGCGTCACTACCCGCGAGCCCGATGGCCTCGCCCTCTCGAGCCGCAATGCTCGACTCAGCACCACTCAGCGCGATGCAGCCATCGTCGTACCCGAAGCTCTGGCCGCCATTTGCGCCGCCCACGAGCGCGGCATCACTTTGTCTCGCGAGCTACGAGATATCGCCACGCACGTCGTTCGACAAGAGCCACTTGCACGCCTCGAATACATCGACATCGTCGACCCGCACACACTGCATCAGGTAGACGCAGTGAATGCTGAGGTCCGCGTGGTCATTGCGGTGTGGGTGGGCGATGTTCGTCTCATCGACAACATCGCGCTCAGCGTGTAAGGCTTAGCGCCCGCGCTGCGAATTCACGCTCTCTCGTTGGTCTGCCGCACGCAACACACCGCACTGCTCGATACTCGGGGCGATCCACGCAACTGCACGAGCTGCACCTTTCGCCGTGAAGTGATAGCCGTCTTGGTACCACGGATAGTTGGGCTCCGAGCGCACCAACGGACGCAAGTCGGCTGAGCACTCGCGATCGAGCAACATTGCGGCCAACGTATCGATGGTCTGCGGAAAGGTCCAACGAGCCGGATCTAGATCGGGCATCTCGGGCGCGTAGGTGGCCCACACCACAGCGGTGCCGTACGACGCAGCCATCGCCTCAAAGTCGAGCATGTGTTTCAACATCACGGCGTCAAACGCTGGCTCGCCGATGTATGAGATGGTCTTGTCAGGCATGAGGTACTCCCACATCGCGGTGACTCCCCATGAGACCACGAGTACATCAAGGTGCATCCGCGCCAACGCTGGCGGCATCCAGATGTGCCAGTCACACGTGGGAAGCGGTGTAGGCGAATGCAACTTCTCTGATGGAGTGAAGCGCATGGTGTCGACCGCACGGATCTCGAGGTCGTACACCAGTGGGCAGCCCTGCCTATCGAGACCGCCCTGAGGGCCGTCGTAGGCAAGCGACAGCGGCACCGTGGGCGCTACGTCGCGAATCCATGAGTCAGCACCAGAAGTCCACACGGCAATCTCTGGATCGGGCGACACCCAGGTGAGATCGTTGGGGTTCGCCGCCGCATAGGCCTGCCATGCGGCGTTCATGAACATCTGTGTTGAGTCACCTGCGCCCGAGATTCGTAACGGACGCTTGACCACCGGGACGGCTGAAGGCGCATCCCCTGTATCGCTCGCAGGATCAGCACCCGCCGCTTGCACCACCGGCGCAGACGGAATGAACTTCGGCGCCAGACGCCCAAACGGCAGCGCAATAACGACCAAGCCAGCAACGCTCATCGCAACCATCACGCGTCGGGCGCGTGGCACAGACATTGCAAAACGAACCGGCGCTTCAACAAAGTGCAGGCATACTGCTGCCAACACGATTGCGAGGAGCACGCGTGTCTGCCAGGTGGTGGCGACGACCGCAGCAAGCGGGTGCCACAGGTACAGGCCGTAGCTGTATTGGCCAATGAATACCAAGGGGGCCAATGCAAGCACCCGCGGCAAGCCAGCTATCACCACACACGTGACGGCGGCCGTAATCACGGGCCATGGCCGCACAGCACCGGAAAGGATGACCACAAGCATCGCCAGCGCGGCGATACCCCAATAGCGATGCAGGCGCGCTGCGCTCAGCGCGAGCAGCACGCCAAGCAGCAATTCGCACACTCGTGCCACCGGATGGAAATACATCAATGGATCGGCACTACCAGCGAGAGCGAACCACACCGAGGCGGCCGCTGCGGCGCCGATGACCAGCGCGAACTTGGTGCGGCCAAAGCGCAGCAACAGCAAGCACGCCAGCGGAAGCACCACATAGAACTGTTCTTCGATAGCCAGCGACCAGAAGTGCTCGAGCGGCGCGTAGCCCGATTGGCCATACGAGTAGGTGCTGGTGAAACGTTCGATGTCGGCCCAATACGTAAGCGCGGCCAAACTCTCGCGAACGATGGGTGGCTTACTCAGAATCCACCCGGTGATCACGGTAGCAATCACCACCAATGTCGATGCTGGCAGCAGCCTGCGAAAGCGGCGCATGTAGAAATTGCCAAGACGGATGGATCCGCTTTGTTCGTACTCACGCAACAGCACGGTGGTGACGATGAAGCCCGAGAGCGCGAAGAACACAGTGACGCCAGCCGAGCCGTTTACGTTGGCTCCGAAATGAAAGGCGATCACAGGGAGCACCGCCAACGCGCGAAGTCCGTCGAGTTCGGCGATGTGGTTGTGCGCTGGTGTATGCCGGGGCATCGACGATCCTCTAGTGCCAGGGTGCATCGAACTGTCATCGATTCGCTGCTCGCAAGAAACTAGCCGACCGGCGATTGAGACCAAAAAGCGAGGAGCACCCTCACGTTCTCGGCGCCGAATCGCATCGGGCGGCTCAGCGGTGGCTGAACAACTGACTTATCTGGTTGTGAACGCCCACCACGTGCCAGCGTTGGCCAACCTGGTCCCCCCGGTGTTCACAGCCCGAACGAGCCAGTAGTACTTGATCTTGCTGATGAGGCCCGACAGGCGCGCTGTTTGAGCCGTACCGGTGGACACCCATGTTCCGCCGCACAGGTTGTCGTTCACCGTGTCAACGCAGTACTGGTACGAAGTGGCTCCAACGCTGGTCTGCCACGACAAATTGGGTGACTTGCTGAGCCCGGTGGCGTTGTTCGCTGGCGCTGTCAGAGCAAATGCTGCAGGAACAGCAACCCCGCCCGAAGTTGTGAAGGTCCAGGCGACGGCAGCGTTCGCAACCGTGGTGCCCACTGAACTGACCGAGCGAACCTGCCACTCATACCGTGTGTTGGCGAGCAAGGTTGCTGTCTTGATGGTGGTCAGGGTCCCGGTGCTGATCCATGTTGCATCGCAGAGGTTGTTGATCACCGTGTCGATGCAATAGTCGTATGACGACGCACCGGAGCTTGTCTGCCACGCAAGACCTGGCGTGGTGGCCAGACCAGTGGCTGCGTTCGCCGGTGCTGACTTACCGAACGCCAGTGGCTTCACGGGCGCCACGGTGGTGAACCTCCACGCCGCTCCGGCGTTGGCCGTGTTGGCAGTGGTTTTCACTTGCCACTCGTAGGTGGTTGCCCCAACGAGCGCGCTCGGCACCACTGAGGTTGCGGCTCCGGTGCTGATCCATGTGGCGTCGCACGTGTTGTTGACGATGGTGTCGATGCAGTACTGGTAGGCCGTGGCCCCAGTGCTTGCCTGCCATGAAAGCACCAGCGCCGTGGCGAGACCAGTGGCCCCATTCGATGGAGCCAACTTGCCGAATGCTCCAACAGGGATGGCCGTGTTGAACGAGTAGCGCAATGACACGTTTGCTTCGGCACTCACGGTTCCCGCGACGGCACGAACCTGCCACGAGTAGATCGTGCCAGTGGCCAAGCCGGTGACGGCAACGCTTGTGGCCCCGCCCGTCGAGATCCACGTCGCACATGGCGTCGTGAGGCCAGCCACAAGACAGTACTCATAGTTCGCGGCACCCGTGCTTGGCGCCCATTGCAAGGTGAGTGCTGTGGCGGTGCTGGTAGCGCCGGCGCCTGGGGCAGTCTTCGAGAAGGCTCCAAGCGTGCGGGGGCCGTTAACAGCGGCAGCAGTAACCGCGCTCGCGGCATTCAGAATTCCCGGTCCACATAGCGCCGTCGTGCAGGTGCTTGACGCGGCGAACGGAGTAGTCGTTCGCTGCAGGAGCGCAATCAAGCCTGCTGGGGTCAGCGATGGCTGCACAGACTTCACAAGGGCAGCCACTGCTGACACGTGCGGTGCAGCCATGCTGGTGCCTTCGGAGAACGCATAGGTGTCGGTGGTTGGCGATGTGAGGCCGGCGTTGACGGTCGAGTAGATCTCGCCCGATGCGTCGGTGGCTGCGGCGACTCCGCCGGTGCTGGTCACCCGGTCGTCGCCACCTTGGGCGGCGATCTTCACGGTGGCCCCGAAGTTGCTATACCACGAACGATTGCCGCCAGCGCCGGTAGCGGCTACCGAAACGGCGCCAGCACAGTTTGCTGGCGACGAGGTGGCCACATCAACACCTGAGTTACCCGCAGCGACCACGACGATGGCTCCCACTGCGATCGCATCGGTGATGGCTGCCTGATACACCGACGGGCATACCCCGCCGCCACCCAAGCTGAGGTTGATGATGGCCGCTGGATTGGGGTTGGTTGGTGCGCCAGCAACTGCCAGACCTGCTGCCCAACGAATGCCGTCGGCAACGTCGCTTTCATATCCGCCGCACTTGCCGAGCACGCGCACCGGCAAGATCTTGACGCCCGATGCGATGCCTGCGATACCAATGCCGTTATCCGACTTGGCGGCGATGGTGCCTGACACATGCGTACCGTGCCACGAACTGTTGCTGGCGCCACAGCCAGCGAAATAGCCGAGAGCATTCTCCGAAGTGCTGACCCAGTCGCCCGGATCGGCCGCATTCGAATCGCGAAGGTCGCCGTCATTAGCCAGCAACACGTCGCTCACCATGTCGTAGCCAGGAAGCAACTGGCCGGCGAGGTCGATGTGGGCGGTGATGCCGGTGTCCACGACGGCAACGACAACATCAGACGTTCCGCTGGTCAGCGCACGGGCTCCCGTGATGTCGAGACCCTTGGTGGTAGCGGTTGGAGCGAACAGGTCCCATTGCTTGGCGAACGAGGGGTCGGTTGGCACCGCTGTCGCGAAGACCTTGAGGTCTGGCTCGGCGAACGCAACGCCTGGCAACGCAGCGATGCGGCGTGTGATTGCCTCCACATCTGCTGGCGAACGACGACCACTGAGCTTCGAGACCCATGAGCCATCACGACCGCGGCGGCTGAGGCTGACCGACTCACCGGCTTCGCGACTCAGCGCCGCGGTATCGGGCGTGCTGCCATCGGTCAAGCGAACGATGATGCGATCAGTTGCCTGCGGATCGCGGCTGCCGACGGGTGCCGGTTTGCGCGATGGGTAGGACACCGCTTGTGCGGCTCCAACAGTGTCGAACGATCCGAGGCCAAGCGAAGCGAGGGCCAAGGCCGCGAGCAACTTCGAATGAATTTTTTTGGACTTCCACATTGTGGTCATAGAAGAGTCCTACGCCTCG
>CAMASN010000036.1 GCA_945861025.1 Ferrithrix thermotolerans DSM 19514 | reverse complement strand
GACGATCACGGTGTCGAGCACACCTGCTTGCCAGTCGCACAGCGACGCTAATGAGCCTGCGCTGAGCGACGGCTTGATTCTTCCGCAGTCATCAATCGTGCGGGCATCCACGCCGTAGGGGAACGCTGCGTGGCTTTGCGGTGCCCGTGAATGCACCAAGGTGAGCGAGCGCTGCGTTCGACCCGGAGCTGGATCATCTGCGGGGGTAGCGAGGCGTCCAAGGGAGCTCAATGTGGACTGAATTTGTTTGTGTTGGCCAAGGCCATGGTGAGGTGTCATTTCTGACACCGTTCGAACCGAGCGTTCGTGCGCACGCGCGTTCAAAAAGATATTTGCAACATTTTTTTGAGGGGCTTCGTGCGCATCAACACGGTGAGCACACAGTGACTTCTCACATGGATCGTCGTTGCCTACATCATTGTCACCAAGAGCAGTTTCGCTGTCGACCGTTACGGTCTCGACAGGAATCTGGTGATCATGAACTTGTTGGACTGAGGTCCGACAAGTAGTGCCCGAGGTGGGACTCGAACCCACACGTTGTTGCCAACAAAGGATTTTGAGTCCTCCGCGTCTGCCATTCCGCCACTCGGGCAAGTGAACGGCCAGTGTAGCCACGCGCCGTGTCGAGACAACCCGTCGCCATGAACCATGTTGTCTTGCTACCCACCGGTAGCAACGTGTGCGTAAGCGCCACCGTCTAACCTCTGCCGTCAAGGGCATCACCCCGCACGAGGAGATCAACCACCGCACATGCTTGCTTTTACCTTCCCTGGCCAAGGGTCACAACGGCCGGGCATGGGACGTCCTTGGGCTGATCACGAAAGCTGGGAGCTCGTCGAAGAGGCATCCACGTACGCCGAGCGCGACGTGGCCCGCCTGCTGCTCGATGCCGACGCCGAAGAACTGCGCGACACACGCAACGCGCAGCTCACCACGTTCGTCTCGAGCCTGATGGTGCTCGACGCCGTCGAGCGTCTCGGTATCGAACCCAGCTTCTGTGCAGGCCACAGCCTTGGCGAATACACAGCACTCACAGCAAGCGGCGCGCTCAGCTTCGAAGACGGCGTGCGCTTGGTGTGTGAACGAGCCGACGCCATGCATCACGCTGGCATCAACAATCCCGGCACGATGGCCGCCGTGTTAGGCCTCGACGACGACCTCGTCGAGATTGCATGTCGGCGAGCCGACAGCGATGTGTGGGTCGCCAACTTCAACGCCCCCGGCCAAGTCGTGATCGCTGGCTCACTCGAAGGCATCGCCGCAGCAACCATCGTCGCCAAAGAACTCGGTGCCAAAAAGGTGATGCCGCTGCAAGTAAGCGGCGCGTTCCACACCCCGTTCATGGCTCCCGCCCGCGATCGCCTCCGCCAAGCCATCGCCGAGGCGAACCCACGCGACACCGAGGTCCCTGTTGTCAGCAATGTCGACGCACTCGCTCACGACACCGGCGCCGTGTGGGCCAGTCTGTTGTCGGCACAGCTCAGCAGCCCGGTGCGCTGGAAGCATTGCCTGCTCACCCTCGCAGAACTCGGCGTGCACGGCTTCGCCGAACTCGGCCCGGGCGGCGTACTGACCGGCATGGCCAAGCGCACCGTCGAATCGGCTCGCACTATCTCGGTGTCGACCCCCGAAGAACTCGACAAGCTCATCGAATGGGTCAACGCCGACTCGCCTCGCACCACCACCCAGTTCGAGGGCGAGCATCTGTTTGCCAGCGAACGTCTTGTGGTCAGCCCCGCTGCGGGGGTGTTCACTCCCCTACCCAACATCGCCGACGGTTGCGCCGTCACGGTGGGCATGGTGCTGGGCCACATCGGCGAGACCGAGGTTCGCTCTGCATTCGCCGGAGTCTTGCAGAGTTACATCGCCGTCAACGGCGAACGGATCACGCTACGCCAACCCATTGCCTGGCTGAGGACGGTCTGACATGCCCAAGATTCCCGAAGGCGTCCGTGGCGCTGTCATCACCGGTTGGGGTTCGGCTTTGCCACCCAAGGTGCTCACCAACAAAGACCTCGAAAGCATGTTCGAAACCAACGACGACTGGATTGTCGAGCGCACCGGCATTCGCGAACGCCACGTAGGGGGCACCACCGCCGGGCTCTCTATTGAGTCGGGCCGCAAGGCACTCGATATGGCCGGCATCGACCCCAGCGAGATCGATGCACTCATCTTGGCCACCACCACCCCCGACCGCACGGTGCCGGCAACATCGGCCACCGTCCAACACGAACTCGGCCTGCGCTGCGGAGCGTTCGACATCAACGCGGCCTGCTCGGGCTTCATGTATGGCTTAGTCAACGCTCACGGACTCATCGCGATGGGCGCGCGCAAGGTGTTGGTCATCGGCACCGACACGCTGGCCCGCATCACCGACTGGACCGATCGCAACACCGCCATCTTGTTCGCCGACGGTTCGGGCGCCGTAGTGCTCGAACATGTCGAGGGCCCTGGACAACTGCTCGGCTGGGATCTTGATGCCGACGGCAGCGCCGAGCGATTTCTGTACACCGAGGTCGGCGGCTTCATTCAGATGGAAGGCAAAGAGGTCTTCCGCCGCGCCGTGCGCATCATGGTCGACTCGGCCACCAAGTCGATGCAGCACGCTGGCGTCACCGCCGACGACATCAAGCTGGTCGTGCCCCATCAAGCCAACCTGCGCATTATCCAAGCCGCATGCGATCGCCTCGGCATCCCTATCGAGCGCGCTTCCACGGTGCTGCATTACACAGGCAACACATCGGCCGCCTCGATTCCGTTGGCGTTGGTCGATGCACTCGACAACGGCAGGGTCGAGCGGGGCGATCTTGTGCTGCTCGTTGGCTTCGGCGCTGGCATGACCGCGGCAAGCACCGTGCTGCGCTGGGGCGGGGCCAAGCCATGAGCCGTACCGTGCTCATCACCGGCGGTTCACGCGGCATCGGCCTTGCCTGCGCGCAACGTTTCGCCGCGCTTGGCGACAACGTGGTCGTCACTTACAACAGCTCTCCCCCACCCGCCGGGTTTGCCAGCGTGAAATGCGATGTCACCTCAACTGCCGATGTCGATGCTGCGTTCACGTTCGCCGAATCACAGTTCGGCCCCGTGCAGGTTCTGGTCTCGAACGCCGGCCTCACCAACGACGGCCTGCTGCTGCGGATGAGCGAAGAGTCGTTCACCAGCGTGGTCGATGCCAACCTCACCGCCGCATACCGCGTCGCCAAGCGCGCGGCCCAAGGCATGCTGCGCGCCCGCTCGGGTCGCATGATTTTCATGTCGTCGGTTGTCGGCATGTTGGGTTCTGGCGGGCAAGCCAACTACGCCGCCAGCAAAGCCGGCTTGGTTGGCCTCGCCCGCTCAATCGCCCGCGAACTTGGCTCGCGCAACATCACCGCCAACGTCGTGGCGCCAGGCCCTGTAGCCACCGACATGACCGCAGCACTCAGCGAGCAACGTCTCGCCGAACTCACTGCCGCCGTGCCGCTTGGTCGCATGGCCACGCCAGAAGAAATCGCCGGAGTCGTAGCCTTTTTGGCTTCTGACGACGCGGCCTACATCACCGGGGCAATCATCCCTGTTGATGGCGGCTTGGGCATGGGGCATTAGGCGCCACCGCTCGCAATACATAACAATTACAACACCCCTCACAACGGAGTAACCCATGAATCAGGAATTGTTCGCTCGCTTTAAGAAGTGCGCCGTCGACGTGTTGTCGGTATCCGACGATCAAGTCGTACCCGACGCCCGTTTCGCCGACGACCTCGACGCAGACAGCCTCGACCTCGTCGAGCTCGTGATGGCGCTCGAAGAGGAATTCGGCGTCGAAGTCCCCGAAGACGAACTCGAAGGCATCAAGACCGTTGGTCAGGCCTACGAGCTGGTTGTCGGCAAGCTCTGATGGAAGGGCGCGAACGGCGCGTCGCCATCACCGGCTACGGAGTGGTCGCGCCTTGTGGATTAGGTAAAGACGCGTTTTGGCAGGGCCTACTTGGCCCTGCCATAACCGACGCCAAAGCAATCTTCATTGAGAACTGGGATCCTTCTGCGTACTACGCGAGCCCCAAAGAATCGCGACGCGCCGACGCTGTTGAGCAGTTCGCAATCGCATCAGCCACCGAAGCGTTCGAGCACGCTGGCAAGATCGATGTCGACCCCCGTCGATTCGGCATTATCTACGGCACCGGCATCGGTGGCCTGCGCACACTCGAAGAGCAGATCGAGCTTCGCCTCGAAAAGGGCGAGCGCCGCGTCTCGCCGTTCTTAGTGCCGATGATGATGGGCAACGCTTCGGGCGCTGCCATCTCGATGCGCTACGGATTGCAAGGCCCCAACGAAACCATCTGCACTGCGTGCGCCGCTGCCACGCATGCCATTGGTTACGCCGCTCGCCTCATTGCGTGGGGTCGCTGCGACGCCATGGTTACGGGTGGCTCAGAGGCCGCCGGCACGCTCACCTCGATCGCCGGCTTCAACAACATGACTGCACTGTCATCAACCGGGTCAAGCCGTCCGTTCGATGCCGACCGCGACGGATTCGTGATGGGCGAAGGCTCAGCAACGTTCATCCTCGAAGAATGGGACAGGGCCGTCGCTCGCGGCGCCACCATCTACGGCGAGATCTTGGGTGCGGCCAGCACTGCCGATGCCCACCACATCACGGCGCCTGCACCCGGCGGCACCGGAGCCATCAACTGCATGACCTTGGCCCTCGACGACGCGCACCTTGCGCCCGGCGACATCCGCCAGATCAACGCACACGGCACCTCAACGCCACTCAACGACGCCGCCGAGGCCGAAGCCGTGAAGGTGGTGTTTGGGCCGAACAGCCCACCCATGACCAGTATCAAAGGCGTCACCGGTCATTCACTCGGCGCCGCTGGCGCACTCGAGGCGGCCGCTGTGTTGCTCTCGATTCAGCATCGCCTTATCCCACCCACCGCTGGCACCACCACGTTGTCCGACGACATGCGCGTCGACATCGTGATGGGCGCTCCACGCGACTGGGTACCCGGCCCAACCATCTCGAACAACTTTGGGTTTGGTGGCCACAACGGCTCGATCATCATCGGGCCCGGCAACGCCTAGAACGCAACGCCTGGAACGCAACTCGCAGAACTACGCGTTCACCAACACAAACATCAGATCGCACTCGCATGCGGTCTCGCCGTTCAGCAACGCCCTACCCGAACCCTTGCCCGCTCGCGCCGACATGCGGCCGAGCTCTACGGTGAGCTCAAGCGTGTCGCCGGGCACCACTTGACGACGGAACCGTGCAGCGTCGAGACCACCGAACAGCGGAAGCTTGCCGGCAAAGCGTGCATCGGTGAGCACAGCAATGGCACCGACCTGAGCTATCGCCTCACACATTAAGACACCGGGCAACGTGGGTCGGCCAGGGAAGTGACCGGCGAAGAACCATTCGTCGCCCGTGAGCCGCCACAGGCCGGTGGCACTGATGCCCGGCTCAAGTGCTGTGATCTCGTCAACAAACAAAAATGGCGCACGATGGGCAAGGACATCGGCCGGATTGGGGAAAGCGCTCATGCCGGCAACGAGTTTGTGTCGGCGCTGTCGCGCAGCGCACACGCGTGCTGCGTACATCCGGGCGCAGACGCATCGGGATACAAGAACACCATCACCCGTCGACCACGCATTGACGACCACGCAGTGACGACCAATCGAACACGTTTCCGTCTTGGTCGGCGAGATCCACGACAGGGGCAATATCACCGTTAGTGAGCACGATCCGGAACCTTAGCGCGCGCCGTGACTTTGGCCGTCGGCGAGACAAACCATCAGGTCTCGGCAACTGTGACCGCGCTGGGTGAGTGCCTACGGTGCGTGGTCACGGTTGCTGGAAACTTTCCAGTAGCTTTTCCTTGCCCCTCACAGCGGCAACTGGTTATGGTGACGCCGTTGACAAGCAGTAATGCTTCACAAGCTTGCAGGAGGACGAACAACGTGCGCGGAATCGTCATGAAGCCAATCTGAGAATACTCACTCCCAGTAGCAAGTTAATCACTCAAAGAAATACTACGAAGCGTGAACTGTGGGTCGAAACCGGCTCATGACACCGCCCCGCCGGATCCTCTGGATTGCGGCAAGCGAGTGCTCACGCTGCACCCACAACTCGATCTATTTCAACAAAGAGCACATGTCTCGCCCGGAACAACCGGACAGCATGTGCTCTGTCGCGTTACGAGCGTTACGAGCGCTTCAGACCGTGGCCGAAGAATCCGCCTCGAGGCCTGGCATGGGCGTGATAGTGGTCGGGGATATTGCGCATGTTGTCGTCGACGTAATGCTCGAACTCGAAATGCACCGACACCACCATCTCGAGCTGAGCATGCATGTATGCCTTCACCTCTTCGGGCGGCGAGGCATCGTGTTCACGCCACACCACCATCGGCACCGCGCAGATCTCGCATTCGGCAATCCAACACACGTCGTCTTCGTGGAACCATGGCGTGATTCGGGCGGCTTCGCAGAGATCGCAATCAGGAGATGTCATAGATGCACTTGTAGTCGGTGGCAGCCCTCGGCTGGGGGATACCTGCGGCCCAGACCCAGCGCGTTAGAAGGTGATTGCGGCGCGCACTTCGGCCACGTATTCGCCGACCGCCTCGGGGCCGCCGTCCATCAGTCGCCTCACGACGCTGGCGCCTTGGATGACTCCGTCGGCCACCAAGCACGCCTCACGGGCCTGAGCGGCGTTCGAGACTCCCACACCGACGAGCACGGGTACATCGGTGACAGCCTTGAGACGCTTGGCCAACGCCGTTGCCGACGCAGCCAACGAAAGGCGCTCACCCGTCACGCCGAGCAGGCCAATCGAATACAGAAATCCACGCGACCGAACAGCAATCCGCGGCAGGCGTTCGTCGGGCGCGGTGGGTGCCGCAAGCATGACCGTCTCGATGCCGGCCGCATCGGCGGCGGCGCACCACAGACCCGATTCTTCAAGCGGAAGATCGGGCACGATAGCTGCAGAGATGCCAGCGCTAACGAGTTGATACGCAAAGCGTTCGTGGCCAGCGTGATGAATGGTGTTGTAATAACACATCACCGCCAACGGAATACCCACCTCAAGTTCGCGGGCTTCTTCAAAGATGCTCAGTGGCGTGACGCCTGCGTCGAGTGCACGCTGCGATGCCTCTTGGATGATGGGGCCATCCATCACCGGATCAGAGAATGGGATGCCGATCTCAATGGCATCGGCGCCTGCATCGGCAGCAGCGCGAATGGCTTGCTGCCAACCGGTGAGTCCACCAGTTACATAGGGCACCAACAGCTTGCGGCCTTGCTCACGCTTGGCGCGGAACTCTGTTTCCATGTATCCAAAAGTCATCAGCCCAAGATCTCCATCATCTGCCCGACGTCTTTGTCGCCACGGCCCGACAGGTTCATCAACACAACCTTGCCCTGCATCTTGGGGGCCTCACGCACGATCCACGCCATGGCATGCGCGCACTCGAGTGCCGGGATGATTCCCTCGCTGCGAGCCATGAGCTGAAACGCGGAAACCACTTCGTCGTCGGTAACCGTGGGGTACTCAGCGCGGCCGATTGAGGCGAGGTACGAGTGCTCGGGGCCAACGCCTGGATAGTCGAGTCCGGCCGAGATCGAGTGAGCCTCTTGCACTTGGCCGTGCTCATCTTGCATGAGGTAACTGCGCATACCGTGCACCACGCCCGGCACGCCGCGGCCAACCGCTGCTCCCCCGGCTGGTTCGACACCAATAAGGCGAGCCGTGCTGGTGTCGATGAAGCCGCTGAAGATGCCCATTGCGTTAGATCCGCCGCCGACACAGGCAACCACGAAATCGGGGTCTTCGCCGTACAGCAGTTCGCGACACTGGGCATGCGCCTCTTCGCCGATGATGCGCTGAAACTCACGAACCATCCACGGATACGGATGCGGGCCCATGACGGAGCCGAGGCAGTAATAGGTTTCGCTCACCGTTGCCACCCAGTCGCGCATGGCTTCGTTGACCGCGTCTTTGAGCGTGCGACTGCCGCTGTGCACGGCTTCGACCTCGGCGCCCAGCAACTTCATTCGAAACACGTTGAGCGACTGACGCTCGACATCGACAGCACCCATATAGACCTTGCACGACATACCTAACAGCGCCGCTGCCGTAGCACTGGCGACACCGTGCTGGCCGGCGCCGGTTTCGGCTACGAGGCGGGTCTTACCCATGCGCTTGGCAAGCATTGCTTGGCCAAGCACGTTGTTGATCTTGTGCGAGCCAGTGTGGTTGAGGTCTTCGCGCTTGAGGATCAGGCGAATGCCCAACGACCGACCAAGGTTGTGGCATTCGGTGAGCATGCTCGGGCGGCCAGCGTATTCGCCGAGCAACTGGTTGAGGTCGGCTCGAAAGATTGGGTCTGTCCACGCATCGCGAAACGCCGCCTCGAGCTCCTGACACGCTGGAACCAGCGTCTCAGGCACAAAGCGGCCACCAAATTCACCAAAGCGACCCTCGGCTGAAGGTTCGTCCAAGATCGACACAATGCTTCCTTTCACGGGCTCTGGCAACAGAGCTATTCGTCGTCCATCCAGTCGTAAGGCATTTCGTCTGGACCTACATACTGCTCCGGCGCGGCCTGTCGTGCGCGCTCGATGAACGCTTTTACTTTGCGAGCATCCTTTTTTCCGGGCGAGCTCTCGACTCCAGATGAGACATCGACACCCCATGGCGCCACTCGCTGAACCGCAGCGGCCACGTTGTCAGGGTCAAGACCACCAGCAAGGATGAGCCGTGGCCCTTCGGGGATGTCGTCGATGAGTGACCAGTCGAACATCTTGCCCGAGCCAGGCGCGGCCGCATCGACCAACACCAGGTCGGTGCCGAACTGATTGGCCCGCCGTGCGTCGGTGGTGCCCGCAGCGACGGCTTTGATCACCCAACGCACCTGCGCCGAAACCGCGGCGACATCGGCTGGCGTTTCGTGACCGTGCAACTGCACCGCGCGTACACCTGAACGGTTCACAATGTCGATAACACGGCTCGGGACTTCGTCGCGAAACACGCCAACGGTGAGGATCTCCGGAGGTAGCCGACGGGTGATGTCGTAGACCTGCTGCGCTGCAATCTGGCGCGACGATGGGGCGAACACAAACCCCACTGCGTCGGCGCCCATTGCAACCGCAAACAACGCATCATCTTCGTTGGTGATACCGCAGATCTTTACGAACATTCAGTTGCCACAGTACCGCGCAACTCGCGCAACGTGGCCGTTGGATCGGGGCTAGTGACCAACGTTTCGCCAACGAGCACAGCGTGGTAGCCCGCGGCCTGAAGGTCACGCGCATCGTCGCCTCCGCGCACCCCGCTCTCGGCCACCTTGACAAGTTCGTTGGGTATGACCCCTGCCATCCGCAACGCTCTCGCATGGTCGACCTGGAACGTAACGAGATCGCGTTGGTTGACCCCAACGATGCGAGCCTGCGCGGCAAGCGCCGCATCGAGTTCGAGTTCGTCGTGGATCTCGACCAGCACCTCGATGCCGATGCGATCGGCCAACGCATGCAGTTCGATCAACTCGTTGGGGCTCAGCGCCGCAGCGATGAGCAACACACAATCGGCACCCATCAAACGGGCGTCGCACACATCGTGAGCGCTGACCGTGAAGTCTTTGCGCAGCACCGGCAACGACACGGCTGCGCGAGCTGTTTGCAGGTCGGCAATCGAGCCAGAGAAGAACTCTTCGTCGGTGAGCACCGACAACGCTGCGGCGCCACCAGCGGCATAGGCCTGGGCCAGAAGCGCCGGATCGAGGTCGATGTTCAGCGCGCCCTTTGAGGGTGAGCGTCGTTTGATCTCGCTAATCACCGCAAGTTCTCCGCCGGACACTGCAGCGCGCAGCGACGCCGCGAAACCGCGCACAGGCGCGCATTGTGCTGCCTGTTCGATCAGTGCCTCAATGGGTCGCTGATCGAGCGCAGCAATGTCGCGATGGCGAAGCAGAATTCGATCGAGATATGTAGCCATGTACGAGGCGACGCTAGCGGGTGCCGCTGACGGGTGCGTCGGAGAAGGGCTTTAAAAGCCCTTGCCACCTATTGGGTTCGTGAACGTGATCTCGGGACGGCCGCCCATGAATGGCTTCATTGCTGCGCCAAGAAGCTTGAACGCTTCGCTGCCACCGTGGGCGGCGAGGCCTTCTTGGTTCTCGTACATCTCGTAGACCCAGAGCACGTCGGCGTCGACGGCATCTTCGTGGAGGATGTAAAAGCGGGTACCCTCTTCGCCTTTGGCGGTCTCGAGGCCGGCGGCCATCGCAGCAGCCAACTCGGCGCGCTGTCCGGGCAATGCGGGAATTTTTACGATGAGTGCTACCTGTGACATGACCGACTCCAAGAAGGGGTTTTGAGCGATTGGAACCCCTGACGGTACACGTGAAATACCCCAAGAAACCTCATTGAGGTGTAACGATGTGTCGATGACTGACGCACAGACGATTGTCGTTGTCGAACACGATCCGAACATTGCCGACCTGCTCGATACCTACTTACGCAGCGCAGGGTTCCGTGTGATTCTTGCCTCCACCGGCGAGCAAGGTCTCGCGATCATCAACCAGAACTCCCCCGCACTGGTCATAGTGGCCACCGAGCTGCCCGACATCGACGGCTTCGAGGTCTGCCGTCGACTTCCGACACATCGCATGATCCCGGTGTTGTTCCTCACCAGTCGCGATGGCGAGGTAGATCGAACCATCGGTATCGAGCTCGGCGCCGACGACTACGTGACCAAACCGTTCTCGCCACGCGAGATCGTGGCCCGAGCCGAAGCAATGCTGCGGCGCGGCCACGAATCGGCCACGAGCAACGCCGAGATCATCACCATCGGCCACGACTTCCGCATCGACCTTGCAGCCCGCGAGGTGCAGGTGAAGGGCCAAGCGATCTCACTCACCACACGCGAGTTCGACCTGTTGGTTCACATGGCATCGAATCAGGGCACCGCCCTCGCGCGCCGAGCACTGCTCGACAACGTGTGGGGCGGCGATTGGTACGGCGACGAGGGCACGGTAGACGTGCACATTCGTCAGTTACGTAGCAAACTTGGCGAAGAGTTACCGCTGGCCCCAGTGTGGGGCTTTGGCTACCGCCTCGGCTAGGTAGCGACCGAACAGATCTTTAGAAGCCCAGACGGGCGGTGATCTCGCCGAGCAATGCGCTGATCGGAACACGAACCTGCTCGGTGGTGTCGCGGTCGCGAATGGTGACGGCATCGTCTTCGAGCGAATCGAAGTCGACCGTGACGCACAACGGGGTGCCCACTTCGTCTTGGCGGCGATAGCGGCGACCGATGGACTGGGTGTCGTCGTAATCCACCATGTACCGCTCGCTGAGGGTCTGGAATACCTGTCGAGCCAACGGTGACAACGTGTCTTTCTTCGACAACGGAAGCACTGCAACCTTGTACGGAGCCAGACGGGGGTGCAGACGCAGAATCGTGCGCGCCTCGCCACCGACTTCGTCTTCGTCATACGCCGCAAGCAGGAACGCAGCCATGGTGCGCGTGGCGCCAGCGGCTGGCTCGATCACGAACGGCACATAGCGCTCGTTCGTTGCTTGATCGAAGTAGTCGAGCTTTTGGCCGCTGTGCTGAGCGTGCTGCTTGAGGTCGTAATCGGTGCGCTGAGCCACGCCTTCGAGCTCGCCCCAGCCCCATGGGAACTTGAACTCGATATCGCTGGTGCCGGTGGAATAGTGGCTGAGTTCGTCGGCATCGTGGGCACGCATGCGCAACAGGTCGGCCGGGATGCCCAAGTTGATGTACCAGTTGAGGCGCTCGGTGCACCAGTACTCGTACCACTTGGGGCCGTCGGCAGGAGGAACGAAGAACTCCATCTCCATCTGCTCGAACTCGCGGGTGCGGAAGATGAAGTTGCCAGGCGTGATTTCGTTGCGGAAGCTCTTACCCACTTGGGCGATGCCGAACGGTGGCTTCTTGCGGCTGGTCTGCAACACGTTGGCGAAGTTCAAGAACATGCCCTGCGCCGTTTCGGGGCGCAAGAACACGTCGGCACCAGCACCCTCAACCGGGCCGGCCTGAGTCTTGAACATCAGGTTGAACGCACGGGCCTCCGTGAACGAACTAGTTGCCGCACAGTTCGGGCACACGTTGGGATCGGTGAGGTGATCTTCGCGGAAACGCTGCTTGCACTTGGTGCAATCGACAAGCGGATCGGTGAAGTTGGCGAGGTGGCCGCTGGCCTCCCATACCTGCGGAGGCGACAGCACCGACGCGTCGATGAGCACGACATCGTCACGCTGCTGCACCATCGAGCGAACCCACGCGTCTTTCACGTTACGCAGCATCAACGAGCCGAGTGGGCCGTAGTCGTAGCTCGAACGAAACCCGCCATAGATCTCGGCGGACGGGTACACAAAACCACGGCGCTTGCAGAGGTTGACAATTTGGTCGAGCTCGGTTGCGGGCATAGCTCTAGAGGCTATGTCGCAGCTACACGGTTACGAAGCATTAGTCGAAAAGTGCAGTGAGCCGCGCGGACGCCCGCTGTACGACCTAGTGACGCTCGAACACAGCAACCGAGCGCAATTTCCGCTCGATGTGATGCTCCACAGCCCGCGTTGCGTGCGAGCTCACCTCATGCGACGCCTGCGTAATGGGTGCCGCCAATGCAGCGTTGAGCTGGCCACCCAAGATCATCCGCATCAGCTCAAGAGCATCGGCACTGATGGGCGCTCCGCTGCGACACGTGCGGCACAGAACTCCGCCGTGATCCATATCGAAGGCAACCAACGGCTCAGGGTCGCCGCAGCGCACACATGCGTCGAGTTCAGGGCGCACACCCTCAAGCGACAGCAGCTTCCAGAAGAAGGCCGGCACGACCAATGGCGAGTCGCTGATAGCAATCGTGCGGAGTACGCCAACAAGCATTCGATACAACTGCGGATTCGGCTCACGATCCATTGCCATCTGATCGACGGCTTCGAGTACGGCCATGCCGCGCGTCATGTGGTCGAGATCGATCATCAGCGGCGCCAGCGACTCAACTGTGTCGACTTGGTTCACGATGTCGAGATCGCGACCTTCGTGTAACAGCAACTGAACGTGGCTCATCGGTTCGAGTCGACCACCGAACTTCGACTTCGTCTTACGGACACCCTTGGCCACGGCGCGCACCTTGCCATGCTGCTCGGTGAGCAACACGATGATGCGGTCGGATTCGCCCAACTTGTAGGTGCGCAGCACTACACCAGTGGCGCGATACATCCGACTCACGTGATGCCACCGAACCGGCGGTTTCGCAGCGCGTATTCGTTAATCGCATGCTTGATATGCGGGCCGGACAGCAGATCCCATGTGGCATCGATGAACACCAACTCGCAATACGACAGTTCCCAGATCAACGAGGGAGGCACGCGGGTGGAAGGTCCGAGCACAACGGTGAGGTCGGGCTCGCACGGTGCTGGAGCCATCAGCGCATCCGCCAGCGCGGCCTCGTCGATTTGGCCGCGCCCGTGACCAAGGCCACCGACGCGAAGTTGCTCGATAACGGCGAGCAGCCGATCACGACCATCGGGGCACCAGTCAACAATGACGGTGCATCCGTCGTGGTCTTCGATGGTGCGTGTGGCTGCCGCAACGATCGCCGCGGCGCTGCTGTTGCCGCCGCGCTCGTAGGGTCGCAACGTGAGCCACGTTGCGCCCGCGCCAGACGCGATCGCACACAGTTCGTGACGGCGCTGAGCCCACTGCACTTCGGTAAGCGCTTGCCATTCATCGAGGGTTCCGCCCACGACCAGAACGTGACGAAGCGACGTCTGGTCGACCTCGCTGGGTTCTTGATTTCGCAAACGCTTCTTCGCCACTGCGTAATTCTCGCACGAAGGAGCAGTACCGAACCCACATGATCGCTCGCGGCATCACTAACGTGGCTGTGCCGTGTCCACTTCTGCCCAGCCGTCCAACTCATCGCTTCAGCCCGCCGATGCAGGGCCGCATGTGGCATGCATCATGGATGGCAATGGTCGGTGGGCAAAGGCCCGAGGTCTCGCCCGAACCGCCGGCCACACCGAAGGCGAGGAAAACCTCGCTCGCGTTGTGCGTGCTGCAGTGAAGCACAATGTGGGCTGGCTCACCGCGTTCGGGTTCAGCACCGAAAACTGGGTACGGCCGCGCGCCGAGGTACGCCACATTCTCGGGCTGCACGAAAAGCTCTTCGGTCGCGTCGCCGAACTCAACGAACTCAACGTTCGCATCCAATGGATCGGGCGACCCTTCGACTCCCCCGATGCGCGCACACCTCGTTACGTGCAGCGCGCGATCCGTACAGCAATCGCCGATACAGCGACCAACACGGGCATGACCCTCACCATTGCGTTCGACTACGGCAGCCGCTCCGAGCTGGCCCATGCGGCGCAGCGCATCGTGGACGACAACGTGCCCGCAACCGTCGACGCGCTGCAACAACGGCTCTATCTGCCCAACCTTCCCGATGTCGACGTGCTGGTGCGCACATCGGGCGAGATGCGCATTTCGAACTTCCTGCTCTGGCAGATCGCTGGTTGCGCAGTGCACTTCACCGACAAATCATGGCCTGATTTCGACGAGCACGAGCTCGAACTCGCCTTGTCACTGCTGCGCAAGTAAGCACCTGTAGGGTCGTTTGCTATGTCTGCCGAAGCCGTGCGCGTTGCTCTCGCTGCTGTCACCAGCGCGTTGCCCGCCGCCGAGGACCGCCCTGGGCAGCTTGAGATGGCTATCGCTGTCGATCGAGCGTTGGCGTCGGGTCGCCACCTTGTAGTTGCCGCGGGCACTGGCACTGGCAAGACCATGGGATATTTGGTGCCCAGCGTGCTCGCTGGAAAACGAGTTGTCGTCGCCACGGCCACCAAGGCGCTACAGGACCAGCTCGCCAGCAAAGACCTTCCGTTTCTCGAAGAACACCTCGGCGCTCCGTTTGATTGGGCGATTCTGAAGGGCCGCAGCAACTACATCTGCCTACAGCGAGTTCGTGAAGTACAAGCCACCGACAATGGCCAACTCGAAATCGAAGACCTTGCGCCCACCGTGAAGCTCGAGGTCAAGCGACTCAGCGAATGGGCTGGCACCACGAGATCAGGCGATGTCGCCGAACTCGATTGGATGCCCAGTGACAAGGCGTGGCAATCGGTGTCGGTGGGTAGCGACGAATGCCCCGGCGCGACGCGCTGCCCGATGGGGCCATCGTGTTTTGCCGAAGGCGCACGGATGAACGCAGCGCAAGCTGATGTCATCGTGGTCAACACACACCTCTACGGACTCCACATCGCAAGCGGCGGCGTGCTGTTACCCGAACACGACGTGGTCATCATCGACGAAGCGCATTCGCTCGAAGACATCATGAGCGACACCGTCGGGGTGTCTCTCGGCAGCGGACGATTCATCAGCCTCACCGCCACGCTGAAACGCATCATCGAAGATCCCGTTCTGCTCGGCTCGATTGTTGACGCCGGAGTTGCACTGCGCGAGTCGCTGGCGCCCTTCGTCGGACAGCGCTTGCCCCTGCCATTTCCCGAGACCATTGCCGACGCGCTCATCGTGGGGCGCACGCGCATCGATACTGCGCAGGCGGCGCTGCGAGCCATCGACACCAACGTCGAAGATGCCAAGCAACGCAAGCTCCGAGGGCAGACGCAGGCCACCCGTTTGATGGAGCAGATTGATACGGCGATCAGCATGAACACTGGTTACGTGGCATTCGTATCGGGCGCCGCCGATCAGCCTCGCCTTGAGATTGCGCCTCTCGATGTTGGGCCAACCCTGCGCACCGGCGTGTGGGACAAGCACACCGCTGTACTCACCAGCGCCACCATTCCGGCATCTCTCACCGAGCGCGTTGGCCTGCCAGCCGAACTCGCCGATGTGGTCGATGTCGGCAGTCCATTCGATTACGAGCACAACGCAATGCTGTATTGCGCAGTGCATTTGCCCGAGCCGCGTTCGCCAAAGTTCACCGCAGCAATGCACGACGAGCTCATCGCGCTCATCACTGCCGCGGGTGGGCGCACCTTGGCATTGTTCACCAGTTGGAAGGCAATGGAGGCCGCCGCCGAAATGGCGCGCACGCGGTTGCCCTTCCCGGTGATGACCCAGCGCGACCTACCCAAGACCGCTCTTGTCAAGGCGTTCATCGACGACGAACGCAGCTGTTTGTTCGCCACCGCTGGCTTCTTCCAAGGCGTCGACATTCCCGGGCGCACGCTGTCGCTGGTCACCATCGACCGCTTGCCGTTTCCACGTCCCGACGATCCGTTGTTGTCAGCGCGGCGAGATCTGCTCGGGGCGAAAGCCTTTGCCCAGATCGATATCCCGCGCGCCGCCACCTTGCTTGCGCAGGCCACAGGCAGGCTCATTCGCGCGGCCACCGATCGAGGTGTGGTTGCCGTGTTCGACTCGCGACTCGGAACAGCCAACTATCGCTGGGACATCGTGAAGGCCTTGCCCCCAATGAAGCGCACCCGCCACCGAGCCGAGGTCGAGACGTTCTTAGCCGAGATCACCCAAGCAGGCGGTAGCCCAAGCCGCGAACCGTGATTAGCAACTTCGGCTCATCGGGCTGATCTTCGATCTTCACGCGAAGGCGGCGCACATGCGCATCGACGAGACGGCTATCGCCAAGGTACTCGTAGCCCCACACGCGCTCAAGTAGCTGGTCACGCGACAGCACGGCACCGGCATGGTCGCTGAACTCGCACATCAACCGGAACTCGGTTTTGGTGAGTCCAAGTTCTTCGCCAGCCTTCAGCACGATGCCTTGCTCGTGGCGCACCTCGATGTCGCCATAGCGGCGAAAGACCGGCCCACTCGTGGGTGTCTCATGCAGTTGCACTCGTCGGAGCTGGGCGCGAATTCGGGCGGCGAGTTCTTTCGGCACCACCGGCTTGGTGACATAGTCATCCGCGCCGGCTTCAAGCCCCACAACGAGATCGTGGGTGTCGGTCTGAGCCGTGACGATGATGATTGGCACGATGCTCTTCGCCCGGATCGCGCGGCACACTTCGAACCCAGAAAGGTCTGGCAAGCGAAGGTCGAGCAATACGAGGTCGGGCTCGCGTTCGGCGAACGCCGCCAGACCCGAACGCGCATCGGGGGCCTCGCGTACCTCGTATCCCTCGTCCTCAAGCGCGAGGCGCAGCGCAAGGCGGATCGAGTCATCGTCTTCTATGAAGAGCAGCGAATACACAGATCACCGTTTCTGTTACACAAATCGCACAATGCGAACGCCAAGCCGTCACACACGTGCACCATCATGACATGTGTTCACGCTGCTTCGGTGAGGTACCTCCCTCCCCTTGGTACCTCACCGGCAGCGAGAGCCCAGCGGGCAATCAACGTTGGTTCGAACGTAAGCGTTCGGATCGCCAACTGATGCTGGAGGTATCTACATGATTGATCCCGTGATGTGTTCACGAACCGACTTCGGTCTGGGAGTCGTGATCCTTACTGTGTCGGGTCCATTGACCACACCCGAACACATTGCCAGTCTGCAACACAGCCTGGCGCTCGTCCCCCGAGGGTTCAGCCTCATCATCGAGATGGACGAGATGACCACCCTGTCCACCGCTGGCCTGCGAGGTCTGCGCGCGCTGGCGGGCTCGGCAACTGCCGAGGGGGTGAGGCTGATCATCGTCAGCGAGTCGCTTGATGTTCGAGCGAATCTGATCTTGAGCGACCTCGATTGCCTCGCTCCGGTTTTGCACAATCTGTCGCAGGCCTGCCAGATCGTTGCTGCCGCTGCCTAAACCAGCAACACTGGCGGGGTGCCACGGGTGAAGCAACCAAGACGAACGCTCAGCCTGCGTACCCGCGTCACGTTGTTCTTGAGTCTCACCGCACTGGTGGCCTCGATGTCGCTCACGTTGCTCACCTATACGTCGGCTCGTAACTACCTACTCAGCCAACGGTCGGCTGTTGCCCGGGCGCAGACCTTTGCCAACGCCAAAGCGGCGCGCGACGAACTGCGTCTGGGCCAGACCGACCTCGGTCGGTTCATCACCAGTATCCGCAACGAAGACACCGGCTTCGCGCTGCTGTATGTGGGCGATACGTCATATCCACAAAAGGTGCAGTACCGCCAAGACTCATTCCCTCCCGATCTGGTGAGCCAGGTGCTCGATGGCGGTAGCGGTCAACAGCGGTTCCAGTTGCGCGGCGAGCCGTACCTTGCTGTGGGCGTGAGCATTCGCGAATCAAACGCCAACTACATCGAAGCGTTTCCTTTGGCGAGCACCGATCGCGTGCTGTGGGTTATTGGCACCGCCTTGCTCGCTGGGTCGGCGGCGATCACGCTGCTTGCGGCCGCACTTGGATGGTGGACAAGTCGTCGACTACTCAAACCAGTGAGTCGCGTCGCGATTGCGGCTGGGGGTATTGCGTCTGGCGGTCTCGACATTCGGATGGAACCAGAGAGTGACCCTGAGCTCAATCGGTTGGCGCAGTCGTTCAACGACATGGCCGACGCAGTGCAGACCCGCATTGAGCGTGAGGCTCGTTTTGCATCCGACGTCAGCCACGAACTTCGCTCCCCGATAACCGCGCTTACTGCTGCTGTCGAGGTACTTGACGCTCGCCGCGCCGACCTGCCCGAACGCACTCAACAAGCGCTCGATGTAGTGGTCAATCAGGTTCGTCGCTTTGATCAGATGGTGATGGATCTGCTTGAGCTGGCCCGCATTGACTCTGGGGTCAGCGACGTCAACTCTGAGGAACTGCGCCTCGACGAGGTCGTGCCGCGCATCGCTCAGCGATACGGGTTCGGTGACGTCCCCATCGAGGTACATCCCGACGCTCACCGAACGCTGTGGATCGACAAGCTGCGACTCGAGCGCATTGTCGCCAACCTGCTCGACAACGCTCGCCAACACGGCGGCGAACCAACGCGTGTGAGCATTGAGTCCGATCGCGACCAAGGGTTGCTGCTCGCCGTCGAAGACTCTGGCCCTGGAGTGGCACGCGGCGAACGCCAGCGCATCTTTGAGCGCTTTGCTCGCGGCACGGCGGCACGTCATCGAGTCGGCAGTGGGCTTGGGCTCGCTTTGGTCGCCGAACACGCCCACGCGCTCGGTGGCGATGCGTGGGTTGAAGATCGCATTGGCGGCGGGGCGCGATTCGTGGTTCGCTTCCCTTTTGATCGCAAAGGATCGGGGTACTGATGCGTCAGCCGCGGGTATTTCTGGCGTCGCTATTCTTGGTTGCAGTCACGGCGGTTGCCGCGTGCGGCGTGCCCGATTCAAGCCAATTCACGGCGATCGACAAGCGCAACATTCCTTTTGGGCTCAGCGAGACCACCGCTGTACCCACGACATCAAGCACGATCGCCCCGGCCAGCACCACAACCGTTATTGAACCCGCCACCACCATCGCCACCGAAACGGTGCTGCTGTTCTTTGTAGCCGGCACGCAACTCGTCAGCGTCACGCAACTGTTGCCGCGGCCAGCATCTTTGGCGCAGACAATGTCGGTGCTCGAGACCGGACCACCACGCGAGTTTGGAATTGGCCTGCGCACGGCGATTCCCGAAGGTTCGCCAAGCGTGCTCAACACCGTTGGCGGCGTCGTGACGGTCGATTTGCCGCTCACGTTCTTCAACGCAATGGCGCCACAAGATCAACGACTCGCAATTGGCCAGATCGTGCTCACGCTGACCAACCAACGCGGCGTCGGACAGGTCACGTTCACTCAGGCTGGCGTACCGATCAGCGTGTTGCGCGGCGGCGGCGATCTGACGCGACCGGGTCAGTTGTTAGTGAGCGCCGACTACAGCCAACTGCTCAGCAGTTCGGCTTCGGGCAATCCGCAGGGTTAATAGCCGAGACGCTCGACCCGAGCGGGGCGACGCTGCCAGTCTTTGTCGACCTTGACGAACAACTCGAGGAAGGTGTCTGCGGGCAATTGTGCCCTGGCGCGGATGCCGACCTCTTTGAGGATGGCGCCATGCTTGCCGATCACCATTCCCTTTTGGCTTTCACGCTCGACGATGATCTCGCAGCGTATGCGCTTGCCTTCCCACTCGGTGATTCGGGTGGCGATCGAATACGGCAGTTCGTCTTCGAAGATCGCGAGCAGTTGTTCACGAACCAACTCGGCGATCCATGTGTGCTCTTCGACGTCGCTTGCCGTGCCCTCTGGGTAATACATGGGGCCCTCGGGCAACAGTGTCACGAGGTAATCGATGAGTTCCGGAATGCCTTCACCGTTCAAGGCTGAAATCGGGAAGTAAGCAGCGGCGTCAAGGCCGCTTGAGCGCACGAGTTGCTTCAGTACAGCCTGCTTTGACGCGGCGTCAACCTTGTTCAAGATGAGCACGGCTTTGCTGATGTCGATGCGATCAGCAACCCATTGATCGCCCTTGCCGAACGGCATGGTGGCATCAATGACCAGACAAACGACATCGACATCTTCGACCGACTCGAGTGCGGTTGCGTTGACTCGCTTACCCAATGCAGTGACGGGCTTATGCAAGCCAGGAGTATCGACAAACACGAGCTGTGCATCGGGGCGATTGAGGATGCCGCGAATTCGGGTGCGCGTTGTCTGTGGTTTGTCGCTGACGATGCTGACCTTTTGGCCACAGACGGCATTGAGCAGCGTGCTCTTGCCCACGTTGGGACGACCTACAAAGGTGATAAAGCCAGATTTCATGTAGAGAGCACGCTACCGGAGTGGGGTGGTGCTTCAGTTTGAGCTGGGCTCGGGGGCGTTTAGACCTGACTATCGCGGCCGGCCCAATACGGAGCGCGCAGCTCACGCTTGAGTAGTTTGCCGCTACCGGTCTTCGGCAGTTCGTCCATCCACGAGATTGAGCGCGGCACTTTGTAGCTGGCCAACTTTTCGCGGGAGTAAGCGGCGACTTGCGCGTCGCTCAGCCCGGATCCTTGACGGGCCACGATGACGGCGTGCACTGTTTCGCCCCACTCATCACTCGGGATGCCAAATACGGCGGCCTCATACACATCGGGATGAGCCTCAAGCGTCGCTTCGATCTCGGCTGGGTAAATATTCATGCCACCTGAGATGATCATGTCTTTCTTGCGGTCGCAGATGTAAATAAAACCTTCGTTGTCGCGGTAGGCGATGTCGCCGACGGTTTGGTAGCCGTGCTTTTGGTCCGCTTCAAACTTGTCGTGCTGCTTGTAGTAGTCGGCGAAGACACTGGGACTCTTCACGAACAGTTCGCCGGTGTTACTCGGACCAAAGCCGGTCACTTCGTTGCCGTCATCGTCGAACAACTTCACCTCAACCATTGGCGAGGGTTGTCCGCATGAGCCGGGCTTGCGCAGCTGGTCGTGTGGCTTGAGGACGCAGTTCACGCCAAGCTCGGTGCTGCCGTAGACCTCCCACAACGAATCGCCAGGGAAGTCAGCGAGGTACATCTGCTTGAGCGCAAAGCTCCATGGGGCGGCATTGGCGATCATGCGCTTGAGCGACGACGTGTCGTACTTTGCCTTGGTCTCGGCGGGCAGGGTGCAGATCATTCTGATGGGGGTGGGAGCGCTGAACGTAGAGGTCACCCTGTACTTGCTGATAATGCGCAACCAATCTTCGGGTGCGAACTTGCGTTGCAGCACAACGGTTTGCCCGAGCGCTTGGGCCATGCCCATAAACCCGCCAGGACCAGAGTGATACAAGGGTCCCGTGGGTACATAGACGTCTTCCGAGGTGTAGCCGAGCAGCGCTATCAGGGCGGCTGATTGCTCGGCGTTGCCAGCGCCGCGACGCAGCGCGCCTTTGGGCTTGCCCGTGGTGCCACTGGTGTAGATCATCGTGGCGCCCGCTTCGGTGGCGGCGGGGATCTCTGGCTCGTCGGCGCTGGCGGCAGCCATGAGCGCGTCGGCGCTCGCCATCCCGTCTGGGGCGGGGCCGTCGAACACAAGGACGTGTTGCACCTGTGGGATCTGGTCACGAATGCGCTCGAACGTGCTAGCGAACTCTGCGTCGACGTAGACGATGGTGGCGTCGCAGTGATCGGTGACATAGGCCGCTTCGTCGTCGCTGAGTCGGTAATTCAACGGCACTGCAGTTACTCCAAGCTTGCGCGCCGCGTTGATCATGGTCACGAGACCGATCGAGTTCTGACCGCACCACACGACTTTGGTCTCCGGCGGGCGGGCACCAATTGCAATGAGAACGTTGGCCAAGCGGTTGGCCTGTTCGTTCAATTCGGCGAAGGTGACCGAGGCGATTTGGCCATTGGGTCGGTCGTCAATCACGGCAGGTTTGTTGGGCTGGACCTGCGAATACGCGGTGAGGAAGTCGGGCATGCGCCCGTTCCTAGCACTTAGGGCAACGCCACCTGCATCTCGAGCCATCGACGCGAGCACGCCCGGAACATCGAGGAGTCGGCGAACCCGGCGATACAGCGATCGGACCATGTTCGAAGGGTACCGGTCGCGCAATCTCTGACCGCCCGTTTGCATTGCTGCCTTCGGCACCTGCAACACTTGTCGCATGACAGTACGAGTGATTGACGGCATCGATGGCATCAAGGCAGTAATCGGCGAGCACCTCGGTTACAGCCCCTACTTTGAGGTCACGCAAGAGCGCGTGAACCTGTTCGCTGACGCAACCGGCGACCACCAGTGGATTCACATTGACGTCGAGCGCGCCAAGAAAGAAAGCCCGTTCGGCGGACCCATTGCGCACGGTTACCTCACGCTCTCACTCGGCCCCGTGCTCTACCCACAGGTCGTGCAGATCCGCGGGTTTTCGATGGGCGTCAACTACGGCGCCAACAAGATCCGCTTCATGTCGCCAGTGCCAGTGGGCGCCAACCTGCGTCTCGGCGTGAAGCTGCTCGCAGTCGATGACATCGCTGGCGGCATCCAGACCACGATGGAGTTCACCTTCGAAGTCGAGGGCAACCCCAAGCCAGCATGCGTCGCTGAGATCATCTTCCGCAGCTACATCTGATCACGGTCTGATCACGGTCTGATCACGGTCTGATCGCAGGCCTGGTCGCTCAAGGGCTCACACGGCCCGGTCCAACTGCTCCCGCCGACCCGCCCGGCGCGTTCGCAGCCACTCACCGAATCTCCACGTGACGAAACCCTTGAGTCGGCCACTCCCTAGTCTGCCGACCCTCGACGAATCTCCACGTGACGAAATCCCTTGGGACGCATCACCCCATTTCATCACGTGGAGATTGGGTGAAGGGGCGCAAGACCATCGGGCAGCGGCAGGCGGCAGCGGCAGGCGGCAGCGGCAGGTGGTAGGTGGTAGAAACGGTCCCGCTGGAACTGTGTGACAGGCATTCGGTACAACGTGGCGATGGAAATCGTCGGAATTCGTAATCGAGTCTCATCACGATCGTGCGCTTGGTGCACCACAGAGTTTGCCGCAGAGTTTCGGCCTGGCCGGCCACGGATCTATTGCCGCACGAGCTGCCGCCAGCGGGCCTACGAACGTCGTCGCGGCCTCGCCGTGCTTCCTCCGCCGGACCGCCTGATCATGTCCGACAATGGCCCGCTGAGCCACCTTCCCAATCGCTACCCAGGCTACGAACGCGGCGAGATCCGCACCTTGTACGGCCGAAAGCACGCAATGCGTCCATCCGGCATCGCCGAGCTTGGCGAGCGTCGACTCACGCTGTGCGGCTTGATGGCGCGCCCAGTGACTCGAAACTTTCATCGGACATCGCCCGAGTCGTGCCTCACATGTAAACGGGTAGAGAGCGTGAGGCCATCAGCGCGGGCCGTGCGACCATCGGCAGACCTCGCCGCATTGCGGGCACTTCTCGATCGAGCCGCAGTCGAGACGAGCCGAACTCAACAACAGCGAACTAAATCAGCTGAACAAGTCCTGTTTGAGTTACTGGCCGCGGCCTAGGCCAAAGCCAAAGCCAGCTCAGCGGAAGTTCGGCATCACCTGAGTAGCGAATAGCTCCATCGATGTCGTCTCGGGATAGTCGCTGCACCACGGGATAAACCCGCTGCACCCCAAGGCGATTTAGGCGGCCACCGTCTCGCTGACCTGCTCGGGCGTACCGACCAAGTTTCCTGCTCGCCACGACTCAAACGGTGCACCGATACAACTGCGTCTGCCTGCGGCCACAATCTCGGCTTCGATCTCACGGATAAACACCTCGGGCGACCAGGTCTTACGAATCGTCGTTTCGTCGCTCCCCCCGGCAGCGCAATGACCCTTGAGGATGACTCGCTTGCGCGCCCACTCGTCAGGCTTGCCACCCCAGTTGCTCGCATCGGCATGTTGAGCAACGACCCGCAGCGTGAGCTGCTCTTCCCCACCACCAATAAGAATCGGCGGGCTGCGACCACATCGACTTCACAATCTCAACGCTCTCGCGCAGCATGCCGATGCGATCCTTGGGCGATGGGAAGTCGTATCCGTAGCCGCGATATTCATGCTCATACCATCCGGCACCAATTCCCCAATCGAGTCGTCCACCCGAAATGAAATCAATCGTGGACGTGATCTTGGCCAGCAGACCTGGCGATCGATAGCTGTTGCACCCAACCATCTGGCCGAGACGCACTCGGCTGATGCGCTGACTCATAGCCGCCATTGTGGTCCAGCACTCGAACACCGCTTCATGCGCCGGCACATTGTGGAAATGGTCGTAGAGCCAGATCGAGTCATAGCCCAGTTGCATCTTCCAGCCCTGCGGCATGAACACGCCAAAGGCGACATCACCCACGAGTCCTCGTGAAGCGCACAAAGTTCTCAGAAACGCCACCGGCAAATTCGTGACAAGACCCAAACTCCACCTAACTTGCCAACCCATGGGTTCCAGCCATGTCGACTTCAACATGGGCGATGTTCACGAAGCAATCGCCGCCACTCGCCCCAACGAACTCTGTTTGGTCTTTCGTGATCGACGACTCACATGGGCCGACGTCACCGACCGAACACGACGACTCGCGAACTACCTGCATTCGCAACAACTTGGCTGCCACACCGAGCGAGCTGAGCTCACCGGATCGCAAAGTGGCCAGGATCACCTCGCCATCTACCTGCACAACGGCAACGAATACCTTGAATCAATGTTGGGCGCCTTCAAGGCCCGCGTCGCCCCGCTCAACGTGAACTACCGCTATGTGGCCGAAGAGCTGCGCTACCTACTGAACGACTCGGGCGCCACTGCAGTCGTTGTGCACTCGCAATTCGCACCCACGCTCGCTGAGGTACTCAACGACGTACCCGCGGTTCGCGTGATCCTTCAAGTGCCAGACAACTCAGGCAACGCACTACTTCCCGGCGCCGTCTGGTACGAAGACGCCCTCGCCCAATCATCGAACGCAAAGCCACCGCTCACCCTCAGCGGCGACGACCTCTACATCCTGTACACCGGCGGCACCACCGGTATGCCCAAGGGCGTATTGTGGCGCGGCGGCGACGCAGTTGTCGAATGCTTTGGCGGCCCAGCGTCAGCCACCACGCTTGACCAGTTCGCCAGCCAAGCCGTCGGCGAGTTACGCGCTCTACTCGCCCCACCATTCATGCACGGCGCTGGCCACTGGATGAGCTTTCGCACATGGCACACCGGCGGCACCGTGTTCGTGCAGGACTCCCCCGACCGGCTCGATCCGGTTGATGTCTGGAGCCTCATCGAACGCGAGCGCCTCAACTTTCTACTCATCGTCGGCGATGCATTCGCCCGCCCACTTCTCGACGAACTCGACCGCGGCACCTACGACCTCTCGAGCCTCACAGTCGTGCTCTCTGGCGGAGCGCCCCTTTCGGCAAATCTCAAGACTGAGTTCCTGCGCCACCTTCCCACGCTGATGATCGTCGACGGCCTCGGCTCATCAGAAGCGGGCGGCCAGCTTTCCCACGTGTCAGCAGGCGCCAGCGCGTCCACCGGAACCTTCCCCATGTCGCCAGGCAACCACGTGCTGTCGGCCGATCTCGATCGCGAACTCGCCCCAGGCGAAGACGAACTCGGCTGGCTCGCCAAGAGCGGCCGTCTCGCTCTCGGCTACCTGGGCGACGAAGCAAAGACCGCGCGCACCTACCCGGTGATCAACGGTGTTCGCTACGCAATCCCCGGCGACCGCGCCAAGCTTCGCGCCGACAGCACCATCGAACTGCATGGCCGCGACAGCGTCACCATCAACAGCGGCGGCGAGAAGATCTTCGCCGAGGAAGTTGAGGCCGCCATCAAAGCCCATGCGGGCGTCTACGACTGCCTCGTGGCCGGCAGGCCGAGCGAGCGCTGGGGCAACGAGGTCGTCGCCGTCGTGCGCATTCGTGAGGGCTACGACGTCTCACAGGCAGACCTGTTGGCCGAAGCCGCCAACCACATCGCTCGTTACAAACTTCCCAAGGCATTCATCTTCGTGAGCCACATCGAACGCTCACCCAGCGGCAAAGCCGATTACCGCTGGGCCAAGCTCACTGTCGCACAGAGCACAACGTAGGATCGGGACGACCGACACGATCTGCAAGGGACAAACAATGACAGTTGAACACTTTGATGTGGTTGTGGTCGGAGCTGGCCTGTCCGGCATCGGAGCTGGCTACCACCTGCAAGACAAGTGCCCCGATCGCAGCTACGTGATTCTCGAAGGCCGCAGCGACATCGGCGGCACCTGGGACCTGTTCCGCTACCCGGGCGTGCGCTCAGACAGCGACATGCACACGCTTGGCTTCAGCTTCAAGCCGTGGACCGACGCCAAATCAATTGCCGATGGGCCATCGATCCTGCAGTACCTGCGCGACACCGTGCGCGAATTCGGCATCGACAAGCACATCAGGTTCAACCATCGCATCACCAACGCCGAATGGTCCACCGCCGACTCAATTTGGACCGTCACGGCCACGCGCATCGACGCAACCACCAACGCCACCGAGACGCTCACCTACACGTGCGGCTATCTGTTCATGTGCTCGGGCTATTACAGCTACGCCAGCGGCTACACCCCCGAGTTCGTAGGCCGCGAACGGTTCACCGGACAGATCATCCATCCCCAAGCGTGGCCCGACAACCTTGATTACAGAGCCAAGCGCGTGGTCGTCATCGGCTCTGGCGCAACAGCGATGACCCTGATCCCAGCAATGGCCGACACCGCTGCGCACGTCACCATGCTGCAGCGCTCACCCACCTACGTGGTTGCCCGGCCCGACACGGACCCCATCGCCAACACGCTACGAAAAGTACTTCCCGCCCGCCTCGCCTACAAGCTCACCCGCTTGAAGAACACCAAGTTGCAGCAGATCATCTACAAGCGCACTCGCGAGCAGCCCGACAAGGTGAAGACCGCTCTGCTCGACATGGTCACCAAACAACTTGGTCCCGACTACGACGTGGCGAAGCACTTCACCCCCAGCTACAACCCTTGGGATCAGCGGATGTGCCTCGTACCAAACGGCGACCTCTTCACCGCTATCAACTCCGGCAAGGCCTCGGTGGTTACCGACGAAATCGAGTCGTTCACCGAAACCGGCATCCAACTCAAATCCGGTGAGCACCTCGAGGCCGACATCATCGTCACCGCCACCGGCCTGCGCATGGTCACCCTTGGCGAGATGAGTTTCGTGGTCGATGGCGAACCGATCGACTTCGCAGCCACGTGGACCTACAAGGGATTCGCGTACAGCGGCATCCCGAACCTCGCATCGTCATTCGGTTACATCAACGCATCGTGGACGCTGCGCTCCGACCTGATCTGCGAATACGTGACCCGCCTGCTGAACCACATGCGCACCACCAACACCACGCAGTGCACGCCGCTCCTGCGTCCAGAAGACGCGTCGATGCCCCAGCGTCCATGGATCGACAACTTCACCGCTGGCTACATGCAGCGCGAGATGCACCGCTTCCCCAAGCAGGGCGACCGCGAGCCATGGGCCAACCCGCAAAACTACGGGCGTGACAAGGCAATGTTCTTGAAGTCGCCGATTGATGACGGGGCGATGCAATTCACCAAAGCGCGCGTAGCGGCGCGCTAGGCGCACCGCTACGCGCTCGACGAACTCAGAGCGGCAAATCGCCGGTGGCCTTCTTGGTGCTACCAAAGTCGTTCCACGCAGCGATCGTGCGCTGGGCAATACGCATCTGATGAATCTCGTCGGCGCCATCAGCAAAACGGCTCCAGCGAGCTTGCATGAGCATTCCGGCAAGCGGCGTGTCGGTGGAGTAACCGAGCGCGCCATGCACCTGAACGGCGCGGTCGATGATGCGCCACAAGCTGTTGGCCACGAAGTGCTTGGCCATGGAGACCTCACTGGTGAAGTCCATCTTGTTTTCGATCTTGTACGCGGCGTGCAAGACCATCAGCTTGCTCTGGTAGAGCTCCATTGCCGAGTCAGCAATGAGCCACTGGATGCCCTGCTTCTCGGCGAGGTACGACCCGTGGCTGTACCGCTCCATGGAGCGCTTCACCATCAAGTCGAGCGCCAGCTCGGCCTGGCCGAGCCAACGCATGCAGTGCGCCAAACGAGCCGGCCCAAGACGGAATTGGCCGAGCAGGTGACCCTGGCCCTGGCCGCCAAGCATGTTGGCTGCCGGCACGCGCAAATCTTCGATAAGGATCTCGCAGTGGTTGTGGCCGCCGCTCATCGTGTGCACGTCGCGCACCACGGTCCAGCCTGGTGATGGCAGGTCGACGATGAAGCAACTGTTGGCTGCCTGAGGAATGGCTGGATCCTCTTCGGTGCGAGCAACGAGCAGCGCGAACTTGGCGCCACGCGCACCACTGATGAACCACTTGTGGCCATTGATGACCCACTCGTCGCCGTCGCGGTAGGCAAAGGTTTTGATGAGCGTGGGGTCACTGCCAGCCACTTCGGGCTCGGTCATCGCGAAGCAGCTACGCGTGGTGCCCTCACACAACGGGCGCAGGTACTTCTCTTTTTGCTCGTCGGTGCCCCAATGCTCGAGCGTGTGCTGGTTGCCTTCGTCGGGAGCCTGCGCGTTGAGCACGAATGGGCCGATGCCCACCTTTCCGGCTTCGGCAGACACGGCCGCCATAGCAGTTGGCCCTAGACCCATGCCGCCCCACTCTTTGGGCATGTGAGGCAGCCACAGGCCCCACTCTTCTTTGGCCTTGTACCGCAGCTTGCCAATGGTCTTGACGACCTCGGCGCGGTCTTCTTGATCGGTGGCATCCCAGCGAGGACGAACGACTTCGTCCATGAACTGACGCACCTTCATGCGGATCTCTTCCACCTCTGGTGGGAACGTAAAGTCGATCATCAAGGGCCTCCAACGCACTGTCGCGGCCCGTCGCCGCAAACGAATCTCAATGAGTCTTGCGGCTTGAGCGCATGCTGCGCCACTCGTTCGGTCGTAACCTGCACACGATGACGAAATCGACGTGGGATACAGATGCACTGCCCGAGGGCGACGACAAGGTTGTCGCCGTTCGCCAAATGTTCGACTCCATTGCCGGCCGCTACGACATGGTCAACCGCATCATGACGTTTCGGCTCGACGTTCGCTGGCGCCGCAAAGCCGTGCGCCTGCTGGCGCTCCCCGCCGGAAGCCGTGTACTCGACCTCGCCAGCGGCACCGGCGATCTGTGCATCGACCTCGCCAAAGCCGGCTACAAGCCGCTCTCTGTAGACCTCAGCTTCGGCATGTTGGCCGCAGACCGCAGCGGCGCTCCACGCACCCAAGCCGACATTTTGCGGATGCCGTTCCCCGATGCCAGCGTCGACGGTGTCACTTGCGGATTCGCATTGCGCAACCTGGTCGACCTGCCAGCGTTCTTCAACGAACTCGGGCGCGTCGTTCGTCCCGGCGGACGCATTGCGCTGCTCGATGTGGGCATCCCCAAGAACCGGCTCGTGCGGTTCGGTCACGGCATCTACTTCGGCAAGGTGGTTCCCAAAATCGGCGGTCTACTCAGCGACAAGGCCGCGTACCGCTATCTGCCCAAGAGCGTGGCGTATTTGCCGCCAGCCAACGACATGGTCAAAGCTCTCGTTGCCGCCGGTTTCGCCGATGGCGAGCATCAACTGCTCAGCGGCGGTATCACTCAGCTGTTGCTGGGCACACGGTCGTAA